>NZ_JAMOKJ010000008.1:0-132968 GCF_023656595.1 Coprococcus intestinalis
TGTTTGATTTTGGTTAAGATTCACAGCTAGCTGTTATCTCTTCCCGTTTTACTTTGGTTTGTGTTCTTAAAAATTCTTTTTAGGAATTTTCGGGATTGTTTTGTTGTTCAATTATCAAAGTTCGTTACTGCTCGTTTGAAGCAGCTTGTCTATTTTATCAAACCGGAAAAAGTTTGTCAACAACTTTTTTCATTTATTTTCAAATTTCTTTCTGATCTGATGGAATCTGTGCTGTTTCGCATTGTTCTCGCTGACAGCTTGATTATGATACCACTCCCATTTTGAATTGTCAACAGTTTTTTTAATATTTTTGATAATTTGTTGAATTTCTTTTCCTTCCTTCAAAATCCGATGCTGTTATCGTTGTTAACAAACTATCTCTATTATTGTTTCTATATTATCTCTATTGATCTTGAATTGTTTTAAAGTCATTCTTCCAAAATGATGCACATTTTGGAAGATGACCTTTCTGAACATCCCCCCAACCGTTTTGTTATCCCTATATGAAATTTAATGCTGCTTTCATACCATCAATCCTAATCAAATTCTTTCAACACTTCACTCATTGTCAATTCAAGTCCCGGCAATGTGCCTACCGGAATCTTTTCATGGAAATCATAAACCGATGTTTCTATATTGTCCTCCCCTTCTGGCACAGATGGCAGATAACGAACCACCATGACCTGCTGCTTCCAATCATTGACAATCCAATACTCACCCACACCATGGTACTGATACAATTGGGCTTTGTCGATATAATCCTGTGCGGCCGTTGCAGGCGTTACAATCTCAATAATCCACTGCGGCACTCCCCTGTAAATATTATCATAAATCACTTCCCCACTGCTGATGAGGAATAAATCCGGCGACACAACCGAATCCAGCAGATCCAGTTTCTTCAGTTCCACCAAAATAGGAGCAAAACACAACTGATAGGGAAGTTTCTCCCTTTTCAAATACGACTTTATCGCAAAATACAAATTGCCGCGCACATTCTGATGTCTGAATGCCGGCATGGCAGACTCCCTGATATTACCCAACAGCAATTCTACCAACGACGTATACTGCAGTTTATTCTTCCTCGTATTCATCCACTCATAGAAAGCTTCTGCTGAATATTGTCTCTCCTGATAGCCGCCATACACACTGCTGTTCTCAGCCACAACCTGTACACTATTCTCAGGATAGATTTCCTTCTTGAAACGGTAAAACATCGCCAGCTCTTTCAGGCTTCCTCCGCCATCCCACAAAACATCGGAAATACAGCATTCAAATCCCGGATAACACACACTCCGCATGCTCTGCTCAAAAGAATATCTTCTATATTCAAATCCATTTCTATAGGAATATGTATAAACAAATTCTTCATTGAGATCGATCAGCCAATACTCTCTCACCCCATTCTTGCCGTATAATACAGCTTTATCCAGACAATCATAGATTGCATTGCCATCTGCCAGAACTTCCACAATCAATTTCGGGATCTTGTTCAATTCAGAAGTACGAATCATACCGCCGCTGTAACTCTCACTCTGCTCAACAACTGCAAGATCCGGCTGAAAAATATTGCTCTCATCCAAATGAAAATCTACCGGTCCGAATAATACCTGATCCGTTTTCTTCCTATTAAACAAATAATCCTCCAGCATTGTTCCCAGCAGGAAGCACAGCTTATGTCCATCCTCCCCAGTCATCTCCGACTGTACAACATGCCCACCAACAATTTCGCAGCTAATACTCTGTGATGCCGCGTTTTTTCTAAAGTTTTCCAACTTACACATATTTGCTTCCAATATTATACCTCTCCTCTTTCTGCCTTCCCCTCATTGGTTCAAGCAATATTTACAATAATTGTTAAAAGAAGTATAACATGTCCTCATTTCCCGGTAAAATATCATCCATTGACGGAATGTGCCATCTCCCTTCACAATATGACACACCCCACAATCAATCTTCTCTATTCGACAACAATCGACCCTGTTTCTTTTTAAAATTTTATTACACCTTCTTTTTTAATTTTATCTTGTCGTCTTTCTGTTAATTCCTGTTGCTACGTTTTCCACACGAAAAAAAGACTACTATCAAAATGTATCTGCACATTTCAACAATAGTCTCTTTCATTGTATTCTATAAGCATACAGCCTATTCAACGTATCCCTTCAATCTTGTACAAACGAAATGCAAAATCCTACGCGATTGGTATAGTTATTTACGAAACGATGTACTAGTGATGGAACAGTCTGATACCTGTAAAGCACATGGTCATACCGTATTTATTGCAAGTTTCAATGACCTGGTCATCTCTGACAGAACCGCCCGGCTGAGCCACATATTTCACGCCGCTCTTATGGGCTCTCTCGATATTATCCCCGAATGGGAAGAAAGCATCTGAACCAAGTGCCACATCCTGAAGTTGATCAAGCCATGCTCTCTTTTCTTCACGGGTAAATACTTCCGGCTTTTCTGTAAATGTTCTCTCCCATTCACCATCTGCCAGCAGATCCATGTATTCATCACCGATATACAGATCAATGGCATTGTCTCTATCGGCACGTCCGATTTTCTCCTTAAACGGCAGATTCAATACCTTTGGACTCTGACGCAGGAACCAGTTATCTGCCTTCTGACCTGCCAGACGGGTACAATGGATACGGCTCTGCTGACCTGCGCCGATACCGATAGCCTGTCCGCCCTTCGCATAGCATACAGAATTGGACTGTGTATATTTCAGTGTAATAAGTGCAATCACCAGATCGATTTTGGCTGATTCCGGCAGTTCTTTACTTTCAGTAACGATATTGTTCAGCATCTCTTTGTCAATAACCAGTTCATTTCTCCCCTGTTCAAATGTAATGCCGAATACTTCCTTGTGTTCCACTGGTGCCGGACGATAGGACGGATCAATCTGGATAACATTGTAATTGCCCTTTTTCTTGGCTTTCAGCATTTCAAGTGCCTCCGGTTCATAGCCCGGTGCAATGACACCGTCTGAAACTTCACGCTTGATCAATTTGGCAGTTGCCACATCACACACATCCGACAGGGAAATAAAATCGCCGAAAGATGACATTCTGTCAGCACCGCGGGCACGGGCATAAGCATTGGCCAAAGGTGTCAGTTCACCCATATCATCAACCCAGTAAATCTTTCTCTCAACGTCAGTTAACGGCAGACCAACAGCTGCACCGGCAGGGGAAACATGTTTAAAAGAAGTTGCCGCAGGAAGTCCCGTTGCTCT
Source organism: Coprococcus intestinalis (assembly GCF_023656595.1). NCBI lineage: Bacteria > Bacillati > Bacillota > Clostridia > Lachnospirales > Lachnospiraceae > Coprococcus > Coprococcus intestinalis. The sequence continues at coordinate 3,239 of NZ_JAMOKJ010000008.1, forward strand.
CTTTAATTCACTAACCAGCTGCCAGCCGTTGAAAGCATCCAGAAAGTTGATATATCCCGGACGTCCGTTTAAAACAGTAATCGGAAGTTCTCCCTCATTCATAAAAATACGGGATGGTTTCTGATTCGGATTACAGCCATATTTTAATTCTAATTCTTTCATCTGATCTACCTCCGATTAGTGATTCTTGTTGATGATTCTTGACTCGTATTTACCAGTTGCAATATCAATAAAACGAACAAAAAGGGAAACTTTATTGTCTTCATTGAGGTTTTCCCAGATTTCTTTTGTCCAGGCATCAATGTCGTTAGTATCAACTTTCACCCATGTCGGCTCACCCTCAAAACTTGGCAGTGGATTGCCGTCCCCCATATAAGTATGAATAAAATGGCCTTCACCTGCAGGCACGTTGTTATATGCAAATGTATAGCGGTTGCATGAATCCGGATTGCCGTTGTTGCTTTTTAAAATAGACATAGCATAGTTGAATTTTGCATTCTCCACATGCAGGATACCAGAAATACGAGGTGTGTAATTCGGTGCATCCGGCTCAAATTCACGGCTTCTGAGAGACTGCTCGAATGTAAGCTGGCGATCCATACCTTCATAAATGGTATCTGTCTGGTCACCATTTGTCACAATGGTCTTGTTGCCAAGCACTCTGACCGGTGCATAAATAATCAGGCTTGGGTCTTCAAGTTTGGAAGGATCAAAAGCTTCTGTACGAATACCTTCACCATCTTCTACAAAAACACGATTTCGGCTGTTGACGCTTCTTCCCATAATAAAATAAGCTGTAACCGCTTTGCTTCCATCGGCAGAACGACCAATGATAATACCTCTGCCCGGATAAGATGTAGATGACAGTTCCTGACTGATTGCTACCATTTTCATGAATATTCCTCCTTGTATTCCATCATGTATAAAATGCATGTAAGTTCAATACCTACATGCATTTTAACACTAGTTGTTTTTTTTTACAACAGGAGAGGCTATTAATCTGCATTAATATTACTTTGCATTTATATAAGTAATATTAATATATCTACAAAATCATCGCCATACACGTAAACAGCAACGCTGCAACAACTGCATAAACAATGGTTATGATAATTCCTTTTGTCCAAATAAACTTTGTGTCGATGCCTTCATATCCAAGTAAGATTGGCGCAGTTCCATTCGCCGCAACCGTCAAATACGCATTCCATGCACAAAATACAAGCGCCGTCATAATAACAACCGGATTAATATTTGTAAAATTCGCTACAAAAGGACCTACAACACTGCCAAAGATAATCACTGTCATCATATTGGAGAAGAAATTGCTTACAATAATTGTAATCAAACATACAATCAACATTAATACAAAGATATTATCAATACCACCCAAAATCGGTTTAAATACCTGGCTCAGCCAACCCATAATACCTGAATCTTCACTTGACACATAATTTCCAAGCATCATAAAGCCGCCAATTGCAAAAAGCGTATTCCAATCCACACCTTCTTTGAGTGCCCGTCTGATATCCATGATCGGTTTGCCATCCATATGAACAATACAAAGAATAGCCACAATCATGCAAAACCACAAAGAGCCACCAAATCTACTTAGAAAAATCGTGATTGCCGCGCCTGCAGGAAGTAATGCTACCACAAAGCTATACAGTGCTGCAATGATAAAAGATATAACTAAAACCAACTGCTTTTTTGTTACCTTGTTGTCACCTTCGGATGATAATTTGCCTGCGTCAATATTTGCCATCTTACTCATATCTGCTCTAAAAACAAATTTCATCATAAGAACATAGATAATAATAAATACGACATCAACAACTAACCCGGAGATGGTATAAGCCACTGTTGAAACTTCTGCACCAAATGCTGTACTAATAGAATTCAGTGAAGCAAAAACCATACCATTTGTAAATGGGAAAAACATACAACCCATTGTTGCAAACATATAGGTTCCCACCTGACACAGCTTGTAGTACTGACTATCTGTATCGTATCCTGCCTGTTTACAAAGTGTTTTAACCAATGGCAATCCGAACATTAACGCGCCAAATACACTTGTAAAAATTGCCATAACAAGGAGCGCAAAGAACAGAACCATCGTAAACAATACCGGTCTTCCTTTAAGCACTTTCCGTGTTAATAAAAAGTGGGCAACGACATATCCAAATCCACTTTCATTTAATGCCCAACTCAACGGAAAGACACCAAGCATCATAACAACTGTACCATTGCTAAATAATGCTGCTGCAATCGCATTACCGTCTGTACATCCATAAGCAACTAATCCTGCCATTGCTGCAAAGATTGGCCAAATCAAACTATTACTGCCGATTACCATCAACAATGTACCAACAAATACAAAGAAAATCGTAACGCCTGCAGGTGTCAATGTACTCCACGGTTGTATAAACGCCGGACATATAAATGCACAGATTAAACCTAATATAACAAAAATCCAATTAACCAGACTAAACCCTTTGATACTCTCCATATTCACACCCTCTTCAAAATGAATTATAAGTCAAAATATTTCTCAGCATTTTTATAATAAACTTTTTCAGCATCAACAATCGATATAGGTAATTTGTCAACAAATTCGACACTGCGAATCATGTCTTCCATCGGATAATCTGTCCCAAACATAATTCTTTCACTTCCAAATGTATCATACGCACATTGAAATGCAGGAACCGAAAAATTACCACTCGTTGTCATCCAAATATTGGTGCCAAAATATTCACTTGGCATTTTCTTATTTTTTGCTAAATTCGTCCACTTTGAGCGAAGATAAGCATCATCTAATCTTTGAATAAGGAATGGAAAAGCTTCACCACTATGCCCGATAACAATTTTTAACTCTGGCAGTCGATCAAAAATACCACTTAAAATCAGTCTTGTAAGTGCCACTGCCGTATCTTCCGCAAAGCCTAATCCAGATGTGGCCAGCGCAGGGCCCCAGCCTTTAAAGCAGTCCGCAACAGGTACTGTAGGATGTATGTACACAAACATTCCTAAATTAACCACCGTTTCAAATAAAACATACATGTCTGGATCATCCAGATTCTGACTGCCATAATTTGAAAATGCATTCCATCCTACAAAGCCATATTTCTTTCTGCAGCGTTCTAATTCACGCACTGCCGCCTGTATATTCTTTACATTCAAAACCGCATAGCCTTTAAATCGATCTGAATACTGAGCAATGGCACTTCCCAATGCATCATTTATTTTTTCAGCTTCTTTAATTCCCATTTCTGCAGGTAACTGCTCCACACCGAGAGAAGCTGACAAAATGGCCGTATCTACACCAGCATCATCCATATCTTTGATTCTTTTTTCACCCAATTCCAAAAGTTTCGGAATGATCGGCCGAATCCCAATCCTTCCGTCACCCCCATGATACATGCTTTGATCAGAGGTTCTGAAGCTTGGAATTCCTTCTCTGTCAGCAATTGCATCGAAAAAGTCCTGCGTATAATAATGTGCTTCAAAATCAATCTTTTTCATCAAATATATCCTCCACTATATTTTTCAAAAGATAATCCGGATTCTTTCTGCTTATAATTATATAGACTTTTTCTTTAAAATTGAAATATCAGAACTAAATGGATTCACCATTCATTTATTTAAAATAGGCATGAATGTTTTATTTTTATCAATACACTTTTGAGATATTTGGCACGACAGGATGTGCTGCTTCTTCAACCTCACTGACAAAATTCTGGATACAAGGGTTATCATTATCTTTTCTCCAGATCATCTCCAGATTAGCGACAGCCTGTATGCCCTCGAGAGTCAATGTATGAAATCTGTCATCTGTCAAAAGCACAGATGTAATTAATGATGAAAGCAAGGAAACACCCATTCCTGCCTGTACCATCAAAAAAATAGCTCCCGGAGAGAAATTACCTGTAATAAAGTTCGGCATAAAACCCGCTTTCATACACATATTGGTAATCTGTTCCTGCAGCTCAGGGGTCTCCCCTGCATCAAACATTAAAATTTTTTCATCTTTTAACATTAATGGATTCACCATTTGATAGGCGGCTAATGGATGTTGATTACTTACGATCAGTTCAACTTGTCCTGCAAAGATATGGCGATATTCTAATTCTGGTTTGCGCTCCAACATATCATGTGTAATGGCAAAACCAACATCCCATTCTCCATCTAAAACTTTTTGATTGGCTTCCTGTAACCTGGTCTCTCTTAATTGCATATCAACCATTGGAAACTTTTCATAAAAGCTTCTAATGGCAACGGGCAAAATATTCTGCGTAAATAGTTCAAGATAGCCCACTTTTAACGTTCCTGACAAACCTGTTCCCAATCGGGCAACCCGATTAATCAAGGCATCGTATTTTTTTATAATTTGAAGGCTTTCATCATAAAAAAGCTTACCCGCCTTTGTCAATACGACACGGCGGGTAGTTCTTTCAAATAATTCGACCTCCATTGTTTCTTCCAGTTCACTGATATACCGACTCAATGTCGGCTGACTGATATAGAGCTTTTCTGCAGCTTTTGTAAAATTCAGACAATCCGCTACAGCAATAAACATACGAAGTCGATTAATATCCATTTTAGTATGCTTTGCCCCAGTAAACCATCTTCTTAGCCGGACGTCCGCAGCATACGCATACATCGGATAAATGTTCCTGTGCAAATGGCATACATCTGGATGTTGCCGTTGTTTCTTCTTTGATCTTGTCTTCGCAGGCACGATCACCGCACCACATCGCTTTCACAAATCCAGGCTTATTGGCAATAATATCCTTGAATTCATCATAGTTTGTGGCTACATAAGTGTGTGCATCTCTGTGTGCACGTGCCTTTTCAAACATATCGGACTGGATCTGTTTCAGCAGTTCATCCACCTTTGTTTCAAGTTCATCCAGGCTGACAACAATCTTTTCACCTGTATCACGGCGAGCCAGGACAGCCTGATTCGCTTCGATATCCTTTGGCCCGATTTCAACACGAACAGGGATGCCGCGCATCTCTGCCTCTGCAAATTTCCAGCCAGGTTTGTTATCTGTTGCATCCAGTTTCACTCTGAAACCGCTGAGTCTGTTTTTCAGTTCTTCTGCTTTCTCAAGGACACCTTCCTTGTGCTGGGCAATTGGAATAACAATCACCTGTGTCGGAGCGATCATTGGCGGCAGGACAAGACCATTGTCGTCACCGTGAACCATGATAATAGCACCAATCAGACGGGTTGTCATACCCCAGGATGTCTGATGGACATACTGCAGTTTATTTTCTTTATCTGTGTACTGAATGCCGAAGGCTCTTGCAAAACCATCACCGAAGTTATGGCTTGTACCGGACTGAAGGGCCTTGCCGTCATGCATTAACGCTTCGATGGTATAGGTTGCTTCTGCACCGGCAAATTTCTCCTTCTCTGTCTTCTGGCCTCTGATAACAGGCATAGCCAATACCTGCTCACAGAAATCTGCATAAAGATTCAGCATCTGCTCTGTTCTCTCTTTGGATTCTTCTGCTGTAGCATGGGCGGTATGGCCTTCCTGCCACAGGAATTCTCTGGAACGCAGGAACGGACGTGTCTCTTTTTCCCATCTTACAACGGAACACCACTGATTGTACATCTTTGGCAGATCACGATAGGACTGGATTTCTTTGGCATAGAAATCGCAGAATAATGTCTCGGATGTCGGGCGGACACACATTCTTTCCTGAAGTTCATTCAGACCACCATGCGTCACCCATGCAACTTCCGGTGCAAAACCTTCTACATGATCTTTCTCTTTCTGGAGCAGACTTTCAGGGATAAACAGCGGCATGTAGACATTCTCAACACCTGTTTCCTTGAAACGTTTGTCCAGCTCATGCTGAATATTCTCCCAGATTGCATAACCTGCAGGCTTTAAAGCCATACAGCCTTTAACACTTGTATAACCGATCAGACCTGCCTTAACAACAACATCTGTATACCACTGTGCAAAATCTTCGCTCATGGATGTGATCTCACGAACCTGTTTCTTTTCCTTTGCCATTTTACATTCTCCTGTTTCTACTATAAATAAATAAAAAGGGGAAGTACGCTCTGCTGCAGCAGAAAGCACTTCCCCTTGTCTATTCTCTCCACTGCCAGCCATCAGCTGAACAGGGACCAAAATTCATTCGGCGGTACCACCCTATTTGAAATCTTCACTCGATTGCCTCGAAAATGTCAGACAGCAGATACTGCATCTGTCCTGATTCATATACTGAAGACTTCCGCTCAATTGTCCATAACGCCGGACATGCGCTGTACTTTCATACAGAACTCCAAGGCAGGTTCATCTGTACATATGGAGACACCTCACACCGCTGATATCCTCTCTGAGCCACTGACGCAGACTACTGATCCTCTTCACTGTCATTCACATATAAATATGTTTTCACAAAAATCATTTTATGACAGGAGATGGCCTTTGTCAAGATTTTTTGCCTTATAACGACTGTGTAAATGAATTTTTCCTTGCACTTCTCCACAAATAAGTCATCATCGTCCTTGGCTTTTCTTTTCTGCTCATTGCCATTGAAGGATGGCTTGAGGGCAAAGTCGCTGTTTCCGGTCTGCTGGCTGTTGTCAGTATGGCCTGCGTTCTGAAAGCCAAAAGTACAACTTTCGTATCCAAAAGATTATCTGAGAAATTCGGCAAACTCTGGCTGGCAGCTGAAGTCATCCTCTTTGTTCTTGTGGGTGCCGCTGTGGATATCCGTTACACATTGGAAGCCGGCCTTTCTGCCGTTTTGATGATTTTATTATTACAGCGCCACTTGGGGCACCGGAAATGGATATGACGTATAAAAAATTCTTAGAAAAAGAAAAATAAAATCGCGCAACCATAGTTCATAAAACCCTATAAAATAAGTTCAAATATCTCCCGGACATCCATCTCCGAAAATGGAATAAATGCTTCCGGATTCTCCGGATGTTCCCCGATCATCTTCTCCATCCAGATCATGTCATACCATCTATTGAACTTATAGCCGCACTTCTTAAATGTGCCCACCAATTCATATCCCAGATGCTCATGAAAATGCATACTGTCATTTGTCAGATGTTCGTCCTCATGCTCTGTATAGGCAATGCAGGCATACAGATTGCTGATATGCTGTTTCTTGAGAATCTTTTCAAGTGCCTGATACAAAAGTTTTCCGCAGCCGCTGCGTTTGTAGTCTTTATCCACATAAATCGACGTTTCCACAGCCCAATCATAAGCCTTTCTTTCATGAAAAATCGATACATAAGCATAGCCGATGATATGTCCTTCCTGTTCAGCCACGATATACGGATAGCGTTTGAGGGTGCTTTCGACTCTTCCTCTGAATTCTTCTTCCGACGGTACTTCATACTCAAATGAAATCGCTGTATTTACCACATAAGGGGCATATATTTTTAAAATCTCAGCAGCATCCTCCGGTGTCGCCAATCTGATCATCACTGTTCTGTTCATTTTCTATTTCTCCTGCTTATTTACATTCTTCAGCTTTAAAATGGGCTGTAATCTGTGATCCTGCAGGCACTTTAAATGCCAGATGCTTCTTTGTCACCGGATGATCAAATTCCAGATGCCATGCAAACAACGCCAGGTCAAACCAGCCTTTCTTATCCGCAAAAACGGGATTGTAGCGGGTATCTCCCCAAAGCCCTGCACCGGCATGGGCCATCTGGACACGGATCTGATGCCGACGTCCTGTGATCAGATGGACATTCACCAGAGAATACTGCTGACCCTCGTCAAATTTTGTCCGTTTAACCTTATATTCAAGCACGGCTTTTTTGGCGCCGGAAGTTTTGGCGTCCACCACCTCTGTTCTATTGGTCTTGCCGTTGCTGAGGAGCATATCTTCCAACCGTCCTTCTTTCTTCGGAAGGGTTCCCGTCAATACCGCCAAATATTCCTTGGTCATCTTATTGCCTCGCACCTGTTCACTGAGCTTTCCTGCCGCCTGCTGCGTTTTGGCATAAACCATGACACCGCCCACAGGCTTGTCCAAACGATGGATCACACCGATATACGGCATACCTTTGACCTTCTTCTCCCGAACAAGATAATTCTTCAGCCAGCTCACCATATCCATATCCGCCAAGCGTTCCTCCTGGGAGGCCATCCCGGCAGGCTTCACAACCACAATAATGTCTTTATCTTCATATAAAATCTTTACTTCTGCCATTTATCTATCCTTTTCTGTCCTTTACATTTTTATGTCTATTTCTTTGCTTCATTCAGAATATCGACATTCTTCTATCCACTATCATAGCAGAAGTATGGACACTTTTAAAGTACTCCTGCAAAGTTCAACTCAATATAAAATTCAGGTAACCGTTCATAAAGAGAAGGGGCCCGCATGAAAGCGGAGCCCCTTCTTGGCATTCGAATATTCAATTCATCAGGAATTATTCCTCATCTTCTCTTTTAGATTTCTTTCTGAGTCTTAATCCTAAACCACCAATACCAACGGAAGAAATTGCTGCACCAAGCAAGCCGAGTACGCTTACAGGATCACCTGTCTTCGGGCTGTTCTTACTTGTTGTCGTATTTTTGTTTGTTGTATTGTTCTTGTTCGTTGAATTGTTGTTATTATTGTTGTTTTTCTTGTCATCCGTTGTCGCAGTTGTATCAGCTGCTTTCTTCAGGCCATCAATTGCTGCCTGCAGTGTCTTTGCTGCTTCATCTACAGATTTCTGAGATTCTTTGACATCCAGGGCTTTTTCTGCATTTGTTAAAGCCGTCTGCAAAGTTGACCAGGTTGCGGCTGTGTAGTCATTCTTCTTGAGCCCCTTAGCTGTTGCAATGACCTTTTCAAGAGCTGCTGTATCCACAGCTTCTGTCTCATCCTTCTTATCATCCTTTGTCTCTTCTTCTGTTTCAGCAGGTGTTGCTGCTTTCAGTGCATCAATAGAAGACTGGAGACTTGCTGATGCTGCATCCACTGCTTCCTGTGACTCTTTTGCTTCAAGGGCTGCCTTTGCTGATGTCAGAGATGTCTGCATTGCTGCCCAGCTATCTGCTGTGTAGTCTGCTTCTTTCAGTCCTTCTGCCTTGGCAATGGTTGCTTTAAGGGCTTCTGTGTTGACTTCTGCCGGAGCAGGAGCTTCTTTTGTTGTATAAGTGAAACTCTGTGGCAAATAACCGGTTGCACTTACTGTAATCTCAAATGTATCACCTTCTGCAAATGGTGCGGCATCTGTCTTAATAGAACCATCTTCGTTAATAATAACTGTTGCGCCACGACCTGTTGCTCTATAATCCTTACCATTAACATTGACTACAGTAATGTTCTTGATGTAATCAACAAATTCTTCATCTGTCGCATCTGCTGCCTTAACAAAGGCTTTCTTATCCGCATCATATGCAGCCGGCATTGATTCTGTGTAAAGTTCAAAATCTGTTGTGATATCTGCATATTTGCCATTCTTATCAGAAATTGTTAATGTGTATTTACCTTTCTTTGCATTGCTGAATGTTAATACACCATTCTGAACGCTTACCCCGTCAAGGCCATCTACTTTGTATTCAGCAGCATAATCATCCGGCAGACCGGTTACAGTAACTTCTGTCTTGCCTGCTGTAATTGCCGCATTGGCTACTTCAAGGTCATGTGTGAATTTAACCGGTACATAAATATCTGCCAATGGAATATTGTACATACCTTTATCTGTATAATAGGTGACAGAAGTAATTGTCTGACCCATCATTGCTTTATAATGATCAGATGAAGTCGGGCAGCCATGAACAGCTTCTGTAAAGCCTGCTGCCCAAGCCAGTTCTTCCATTCTCCAAATGTTCTCAAGATGACGCAGACCATAGCTGCTGCCTTCTTTTGTATTGATCACAACGCCATTGATATTTGTCACACCAAGCTCTGTCAGTTTATCGCGAAGACCATCAATATCTAACTGATAATCGCCGTAACCTGTCTCTGTTGACAGTTCTGCGCTTAAGCCTTCCAGTGTTGTCACATTGCCGACTGTCTTACCGAATGTCAGATTGCCATCTTTATCAACAGAGACTTCCTTGTAGTAAGATGGAACTTCTGTCAGATTATAATATGCATAATCTGCATTCTGGAACAGAGCATCCTTGCCTTTGTAAGTTGTTGTACTTGTCTGTCCTCTGTTTGTAACTGTAATGTCAACAGAATCGTCATCTGTTACCTGTGTATATTTGGACATATCCATATCATCCGTTACTTTAACAGGGAATGTGATACCGTCAATCTGACTGCCGTCAGCATTTGTATGGTAAGAACCACCTGCCAGAGATGCTGTTCTTGTCTTATTCAGTGTTGCTGATGTAAATACGTCTACATCCACATCATTGTTCACTTCTGCCTTGTAGAACGCAGAATATGGAATGTTCATCAGCACATACTGAGATTTCAGGCTGGCAATCGCATTATTCAAATGTTCTGCTGCTTCATTCACCATTTCCTGAGTATGCTTTCTCTCAAGCTCTGTTTCTGCCTCTTCTAATTCGCTTTCTACATTACTCCAGCTCTTTGCGGTGTAAAGTTCCTTATTCAGACCTTTTGCTTTTTCAATTGCAGCTTCCAATTCACTTGTATCTGTCACAGGATTCGCTTTGGCAATATTCTCTTCTGTTGCCTGGAACTGGTAAGTCACATCTTCATATCCAAGGGCAGTCACTGTAATTGTCCAGTAGCCTGTACCATCTGTACCTGCAGGCAATGTGCATCTGAGAGAATCTGTCAGGCCAAGCTGAATACCCGTTGATTTATGCATCCAGTTATCAGCTGCAAACTTTGTACCATAAGTTGCCAAGGCATTCTTATATGTACTGTCTGAACCATAATATGTCCACTTCACAGCCTGCATATTTGCGGCAAGATCGCCATAGTCTCCTTTCATATCTACACGAAGGAACTCACCATATTTTCCTTCTCCTTCCTGAACTGTCAAGCCAACATCAGTTGCAGAAGGTGCTGTCTTTAATGCCTGCTCTTTAATACCGGATTCTGTACCTGCGGCTTTCGCAGAGAAGCTGAAGGAGCCATCTGAATTCTTAGTTGCTGTCTTAAGTCCATTTGTTGCAGATGTTACTTCTGCTACCAGACCATTGTAGCTGCTCAGTTTGTTTTCAGAATAACCGCCTGCCAGTGTGCCGCCATTTTCAACTACATCATATTTTGCTTTGAAAGCTTCATAATCATCTTTTGCAACTTTGACCGGCACATATTTAAGACCTGTTACATGATGCTCAGTCATTTTTGTTGTTGTACCATCTGCTTCTGTAATTGTTCCGCGGTTAAATGTAATCTCATTGCCATCTGTCAGCACTGCTTTTGTTGTTTTACCTTCAGATTTCCAGTACGAAATCTTGTATTCCTTACCATTTTCTGCCTCAATCACATCTGTACACTGGAAGCTTCCTCTGTGAAGACCATGATTTGCTGTTGCTCTTGTAACTGTATCAAATGCACCCTTGTCATACTCATCACGAAGGTCATATGCATCGGAAGAAGAAGCATCACCTGCAGCCTGAACGCCTTCGGCTGCCCAGTATTCTGCCCAGCTAAGGCCTGCATAAACATAGGTATAAGCGTCTTCATATTTATATGTAAAAGTATAATCTTTTGCATAACCTGTTGCTTTGACAACAATCTCAAATTCCTGTCCATCCTTTGCATTGGCAAATGGTTTTGCAGTTGCATCAATAGAGCCATCTTCTTTGATAATTTTCACAGCACCTTTGCCGGAAGCCGCATAAGGTGTCCCATCTACAGATACAGATTCAATACTCTTGACATAAGCAGCTAAATCATCTGCACTGTAACCGTCTGCAGGTACAAGTGCTTTCTGATCGCGTTCATATATAATTGGTGTAACTTCTGTTGTTAATGTGAAATCAGCAGAAATGTCCGCATATTTGCCGCTCTTATCTGTTACCTTTAATGTGTATTTGCCAACCTTTGCATCAGCTGCTGTATAAGTCAGCACGCCATTTTCTACCTTAACATTTTCAAGACCTTCGACACTGTATTCAGCCTCATAATCCGATGGAAGCTTGTTCAATGTTATTTTTGTTTCACCGCTGGATGCTTTTGCATCAGCAACTTCTACACTGCCGTCAAATTTTACAGGAACATATACACTCATAGGGATCTCATAGATACCTGCATTTGTGTAATAGGTTACTTTACTGATTGTCTGTCCCATCATTGGAACATAATCCTTATACTGAAGCTGGTTGCCGTGCGCTGTTGTCACAAAACCTGTGCTCCATGCCAGCTTAGATATTTTCCAGATATTCTCTACATGACGAAGGCCATAGCTATCGCCTTCCTTTGTTCCTACAACAACACCATACACTGTTGTAATATCATCTGGCAAACCTGAAAGATTCATCTGATAATCACCGTAGTTTGATGAAGTTCTGAAATCCGCAGTCACATTACTCAGTGTCTGTACTTCCGCGCCTTCTGCTTTACCAAAGCTTAAAGAACCATCTTCATTAACAGTCGCTTCCTTATAATATGAAGGCACCTCGCTCAACATATAATAAGAGTAGCTTGGGCTTTCAAATAACGCATCTTTGCCTTCATAAGTTGTTGTTGTCTCCTTGCCTTTCATTGATACGGTAATATCAACTTTACTGCTGTCTGTCACCTGAGTCAGCTTGTCAAGAGCAGACGCATCCTCAAGCTTAACAGGATAAACAATGCCCGTAATATCTGAACCATCACTGCTCACATGATAAGAACCTGCAGCAAGGCTGGATCTTGTCTTATTTAATGTTGCTGATGTGACAGCATCGGCATAGTCAACACCTTCTGCTGCGTAGAATTTGTCATAAGGAATATTCATTAATACATAAACTTCCTTTGCTACTGCATTCTTTTCAAGAGCCTCAATAGCCTTTGTCAGTTTTGCCTCTGCTGCATCCACCTTTTCCTGGCTTTCTTTGGCTTCAAGAGCTGCCTTTGCTTCTGTCAGAGCTGTCTGCATTGTCTTCCAGCTATCTGCTGTATAATCTGCTTCTTTATCTTTAAGCGCATCTGCCTTTGCGATGGCTGCCTCAAGTTTTTCTGTGTTGACTTTTACCTCTTCTGGTTTCTTTGCAAGGGCATCAATTGCTGTATTCAAATTGCCCGCTGCTGTGTCTACTGCATCCTGGCTTTCCTTTGCTGTAAGAGCTGCATCCGCTGCTGTCAAAGCTGTCTGTAATTTAGCCCAGCTTTCTGCTGTATAATCTGCTGCCGTCAGACCTTTTGCCTTTGCAATAGCTGCTTCAAGGTTAGCTGTGTTGACTTCTACTGTCGCTGATGGCGCATCATTAATTGCAGAAACAAGTGCTGATTTAACTGTCTTTGAAGTACAAGTTGCCCCAGATACAATATCCCATGCATTAACAGTATCTTCTGTAGCTGCTTTGCCAACCAAAGAGCTATATCCAGCAGAATCTCCCCAGCCATCCCTTGCATCATTCATATATGACTGGTTCTTTCTATCCACGTTGCCAACTGGAGTTACCGTAATATCTGAGAACTTTCCATCTTTAACCGTGAGAGATACCTGAACATCATATGCTTTGAATTCCCCATCCTCATCAGGTTCAATCTTTACTGTCTTCGTATACGTATTATCCGCTGCAATAGTCTCTCCAGTCACCGCAAATGCAGTTGTCGGGCACACGCCGGCTGTCATCGCTGCAATCATCAGACCGGCCAATGTCTTATTAATTAATTCATTCTTTTTCATATCGTCCTCCTTGTAAGTATGAAATTTGAATTATGCATTTAGTGTAAAATCCAACTCAAATCGAGCCATTTATTAAAAATCAGCGTTAGCACACGCTAATCATTAATCCTTTTTATGGAGCTGTATGCCAATGGCACCCCAGCCCCTGTTTTTTGATTCAATCACTCATTTTCCGGCGATTTTTCTTTCGCCAATACTTAAATTCCCAGCCAAATAAACAGGCCAAGCAAAATCAATGCCCTGATCACAGTGAATACCACTTCATTGCCTTTGATGCCCGGCAGTCCGCAATGGATATTCATCCGTGGACAGGTGTCAATACATTTCTGGCACTGGAAACAGTCACCGCTGACATCCAGCGAACCGGCCTCCGGCAGACCGATATCTGACGGACATTGTTTGGTACAGGCACTGCAGCCTTTGATGCACTGTTCCCGTTCTCTCTTAAGGGTGAAGAATGGCAGCATCGGCAGTAATGAGAATACTGCACCCATCGGACACAGGAATCGACAGAAAAATCTTTCCTGAACAGCCATGCCCACCATAATCAGTACCAGCAGGACAATTCCCAGCAGATAGCCGCCTAGCTTAAAGTTAAAGGCATGCAGCATAGAGAAAACATCCCATGGACTGTACCCCTGTGTCTGACTGTACACACCTTTGAAGCAAAGGAGTACAATCACAGCCAACACAACGTATTTCACCTTTGAGAGTTTTGAAGTTACTGTTTCCGGCAGTTTCACCGGCTTTTTCTTGATTTTTTTGCAAATCCACACATAGACAAAGTGAACTGCATCCCCAAAACTTCCGAATGCACATGCAAATCCACAGAAGAAACGCCCGAATACAATGGTATACAGACACAGGACAATCAGTACCGACACAAAAGAGGTCAGACCGATTTTTTCCCCTGCACCCAACTGTGTGAAAATATATTTGACGCCTGCAAAAGCGGCTGTATAAGCTGAGGGCAGAAACAGGAAATATAAAAGTTGTATGATTGCCCGAAGCCAGCCGTGCATCTGCTTGCGCTGCTTTTTTGTAAGATGATGTATATCGATTTTGCTCATTTATTTTGCCGCCTCTTCCAATGCCTGCGCAACTGCATTTTTAATCCCGGTGGAGCTGAATGTTGCTCCGCTGATCGTATCTACATCTGCGCTCTGTGCATCAATGATTGTCGGGATAATATCCTCCGCCATGGAAAGATAAGCGCCATCCTCCTTTTCTGCTGATACAATACTGATATCTGTAATGGAACCGCCCTCAACAGTGACTTCCACCTGAATGACTCCGCCAAATCCCTGTGCCTCGCCTTTCCAGATGCCATCTTCATAACTGCCGCCTGCCGCATCCTCCTGGGACTGCATGACAGACTGCTTATATAAATTGGCACTTTCCAGGTCTGCTGTCAGTTTCGCAATCTGATCATCCTTATCCCGCAGTGTCAATACAGTGTTATAGCCGATTAACAATGCAACGATAAGTACCAGATTCACCGCTCGAACCGAAAATGTCTTCATCTCTATTTACCTTCCTCTGCCAGTTTTTTTGCTTCATCCAGTGCTTTCTGGCAGCCTTCGATAATCGCATTGGAGGAACAGGTTGCTCTTGCAACTGCATCAATGCCTTCCGGCATACCTTTTTCTGTAATTTGTGTCACCACACCCACATACTTTGAAGTACCCTGGGCCGCTTTTTTTATATAGCTGTCATTGTCGCTGTCACCATTGCCGCTGATGCCTGAAATATCTGTAATCCGGTCATTTTCAATTTGAACCGTCATGGTCAAATCGTAAGCTTCAAAATCTCCATCTGCATCCGGCTCACAGATAACAGAAACGGTATAGGTGCCATCTGCATAAGTTCTGTTTGCCGGTTTCTCTGTCTCGCTTTCTCCCGGTGTCCGCTTTGCAGCCTCTAATGCCTTCTGGCATCCCTCGATAATGGTATTGGATGAACAGGTTGCTCTTGTCACCGTATCAACGGCATCAAGGCCGCCTTTTTCTGTAATCTGCGTTACAACCCCCGGCAGTTTTGAAGTACCTTCTGCTGCACGTTTGATATAGCTTTCATTGGATTGATCGCCATCACCGACAATGTCTGTGACTGCTGTAATTTTGTCATCTTTGATATGAACGATCATTGACAGATTGTAAGCTTCAAAATCCTGATCCTCATCCGGTTCACACACAACAGAGACGGTATAGGCACCATCAATATAAACGCTGTCGCTATTTTCAGTATCTGTTTCGCGTTCTGTCTCTGTTTCGCTTTCCGTTTCAGTCTCAGTTTCTGTCTCCGTTTCCGATTCTGCTGGTTTACCGCTGTTACCGTTTTCAGCTGCTTTGAAAGCTTCCCTCAGGGCTTCAACAATACCGTTGGAGCTGTACGTTGCTCCAGACACAGTGTCAATACCTGACAAATCTGTTGACTGGTTTTTCAGGACTTCGTTAATGATACTCTTGGCTCTGTTAAAGAAAGCAGCATCATCTTCACATTCTGTCACCAGTATGGCTTTGATGGTCTTATCCTGGATCACAACTGCCAGCTGAATATCTCCGGCATATCCTTCACCTGTGCCATAATAGATACCCTCTTCGTAAGGTACTTTTCCTTCGACAATTGTCGAATTATTGTTGCTGTTGTTATTGTCATTATTGTTATTGTCATCATTGCTGTCATCGGCATCATTTGAAGAACCATTAACTACTGCCTGTTTCAGTGCCGCACGCACCGCATCAATAATACCTCTGGAACTGTAAGTAGCACCTGAAACCGCATCCACATTGGTACTCTGGAAACTGATGATATTTGGAATCAATCCCTGGGCCTGACTCATAAAACTGCTGTCATCATTGTGGCTGACGACGTTAATATCAGTGATTTTTCCATCCGCAATAACAACCTGTACCTGCACTTCACCATTAAATCCGGTGCCGCTGCCATAATAGGTGCCGTCTTTCCATGTCTGATTGGAATCATCCACAGTTTCGATGGATGGTGAACTCTGACTACTGCTGCTTGCCGTCGTAGCCGGTGTGCTTGTATCCTGCTCTCCAGTCAGGGCATTCTTTACAGCACTGATGATACCGTTGGAGCTGTAGGTTGCCCCGGACACCACGTCCACATCCAGTGTCTGTCCGGCAATAATTTTGTCAATGGCACCCTTGGCTCTGTTAAAGAAAGCCTCATCATCCTGGGTGCTGAGAATATTGATTGCAATAATACTCTTGTCTTTAATTTCTACAGAAACAGAAACTGTACCAGCAAAACCGGTGCCGCTGCCCTTGTAAAAACCATCTGCCAAATCGAAGTTTCCCTTCTTGGCCTGCTTAGTTTCTTCTGTTTCCTGCTTTTTCTCTTTTGCATCTGCTTCGGTACTCTGAATGTTTTCCGGCTGCTCTACCTCATAAACCGGCGCTGCATAGCCTTTCAGCGCCGTACCGACGCATCCCACGACAACAATTGTCGCAAGAATCGGCATATAGCCGCCAAATCTTTTCCAAAACTTCATCCTGCGTCATCCTCTTCTACTTTTCTACAATTTCAAATTCTCTGTCTGATGTAAAGCTGTCTTTTATCCCCTCTGAGACATAAAGCTTTTCATCATCTGTTAGGAGAATCATATCAAATTCATCACTGTGCGCTTTCCAGTAATCAGTGGCTTTGTCCTTTCCCATAACAAACAAAGATGTAGAAAGACCATCTGCCAATGTACCGTCCGCACTGACAATGGTTACGGAAATTAAGCCGTTATCCGCCGGATATCCTGTTGACGGGTCGATAATGTGATGATATGTCACACCGTCTTTTTCAAAATAGCGCTCATAACCGCCGGATGTAATAATGGCCTTATTCTTCGTCTCAAGAACCCCCAGATATTCATCTTCTGAATCGGGGCTCTGAACCGCTACACGCCACAAGCTGCCATCTGGTTTTGTACCAAATACCTGGGCATTTCCTCCCAGATTTACCAGGCCGCTTGTCACACCCTTCTCCTTGTAAATATCCATAATCCTGGAGGATGTATAGCCCTTGGCAATACCACCGAGATCAATCTGGACACCATCCTTTTTGAAGCTGACGGTTGAAGTCTCCTTGTCATAATCAATCAAAGAAGGATCCGCCAGTTCCAGCGTTGCCTTCAATGTGTCTGCATCCGGCACCTGATAATTGCCGTCAGTAAATCCCCAGGCCTTCATCACCGGGTAAATCGCCACATCAAATGCGCCATTGGTGCTTTTATAAAGTTCCAGAGAACGTTCCATCAGTACCGCACCATCTTCTGATAACTGTCCGCCATTATTCGCATTAATCTGCCCAATCTCGCTGTCTTTCTTACCTGTGGACAACAGCGCATCCAGTCGGTTAATCTCATCCACCGCTGCATCAACAGCCGCATCACCGTTAGAACCGTAAGCCTTCACTGTCATATAGGTATCCATGGCAAAAACATCTCTGACCGCCTCTGCATCATCAGAAGCATTTTCTGAAGTCAGTTCCGAAGATGTGACAACGTTTTCAGAACTCACCTCAGAAGAGACCTCAGTTTCCATTGAAACATTTCTCCCGGAGCAGGCTGTCAAAATAGCAATTGTCGCAGATATCATAATAGTTCTTATTATTCTCTTCATCATAATATCCTTTCATTCAGTTAGGTTCTGCTAACGATTAGTATTTTATCGCGTAAGAAAAAAGCTGTCAATTAAAAAAAGCCGCTAAACATGCGGCTTAAATGATAAATTCTCTTAATAGGATTTAGCAATAAAATTTTCTCAGTTATTTTAGGTTAGTTGATAATAACTTATCATTAACAGTAACGTAAATCATTTTCATTTATTCTCTTTGCCAGAGCTTAACCATGACGATATTCGAAATTTTCCCCCGCCGCATACAAAAAGCCCCGCGGCCAAAGCCGCAGGGCAAACATAATACATCTGGTATGAAATTATGCGTTTACTTTCTTGATCTGATCGATCATGATAGGGATGATAGTGAACAGGTCACCAACGATACCATAATCAGCAACATCAAAGATAGGTGCATCTGGGTCTTTGTTGATTGCTACGATGCAATCAGAACCAGAGATACCAGCAGCATGCTGGATAGCACCAGAAATACCACAAGCGATGTACAGCTTAGGACCTACAGTCTTACCTGTCTGGCCTACCTGATGTGCACGTGGAATCCAACCTTCATCAACAGCTGCACGGGAAGCACCTACTGTTGCCCCAAGTACATCTGCTAACTCACGGATAACACCAAAGCCTTCTTCTGAACCTACACCACGACCACCGGAAACGATGATTTCAGCTTCTTCAAGGTTAACAGCTTCAGCAACTTCTTCGATTCTCTTGATCAGTTTTGTTCTGATCTGATCAGCAGCTACATGGATATCTTCACGAGTGATTGTACCCTCTCTGCCTTCAACCAGTTCAGGTTTCTTGAATACACCTGGACGAACTGTACCAAGCTGCGGACGGTTGTCTGGGCAAAGAATCATAGCCATCAGGTTACCACCGAATGCCGGACGTGTCCAAACCATGTTGCCAGCTTCTACATCATAGTCAAGACCTGTACAGTCAGCTGTAAGACCTGTATTCAGATCACAAGCCATCTTAGGACCAAGGTCACGGCCGTTGTTGGTAGCACCGATCAGGATTGCTGATGGTTTATGCTTGTCAACAAGTGTCTTCATAGCGATGCTGTATGCATCTGTTGTATAGTTAAAGTATTCGTCGCCTTCAACGAGAATAGCTTCGTCAGCACCGTATTCGATTGCTTTCTTAGCGATATCTTCAACCTTACCGCCGATAACAACTGCAACAAGCTTAGCGCCCATCTTATCTGCAAGTTCACGGCCTGGATTAAGAAGTTCGTAGCCAACTGGCTTTACTTCATTCTCTTCTGTCTCTACAAATACCCAAAGATTCTTATATTCTTCAAAACTCATGCCCATATCCTCCTTACAGTACTTTGGCGTCTACAAGCAAATCAACAAGCTTAACTGCTGATACTTCAACTTCGCCTTCATTAACCATTACACAGTTCTTATTCTTCACTGGTGTAAATGTCTTTCTAACCTTTGTAGGAGAACCCTTAAGACCACAACGTGTCAGATCGATATTCGGAATATCTTCTGATGTGATAACTGTGATTTCTTTCTTGCGGGCTGCCATCTTACTCTTGATCGTAGGATATCTTGGATCAAATTCAGTCTTAACAACTGTTACGATTGCTGGTTTCTGAACAGAAATCATATCATAACCTTTGTCGCTTTCTCTCTTAACGATGATATCATCGCCTTCTACAGAAACTTCTGCTGCATATGTAACCTGTGCAAGACCCATATGTGCTGCAATTTCAGGACCAACCTGACCTGTATCACCATCGATAGCCTGTTTACCAGCAAGGATGAGGTCAAATTTGCCTTCTTTCTCTTCGATAGACTGGATAGCTGAAGCTAAGATGTAGCTTGTAGCCAGTGTATCAGAACCGCCGAATTTTCTGTCGCTGCAAAGATATGCTTTGTCGCCGCCAACTGCGAGACACTCTTTTAATGCATCCTTTGCCTGATCTGGACCCATGGATAATAATGTAATCTCTGTGCTTGGATCTGCGTCTTTGATTCTTGCTGCAACTTCAAGTGCGCATGCATCAAATGGATTGACAATACTTGGTACACCTGCACGAATCAGTGTATTCGTTACTGGATCGATCTTAATCTCTGCAGTATCAGGTACCTGTTTTACACATACTAAGATTCTCAAAATAAATACCTCCTTATTTCAGTAAGCTTCTTAATCACACATATTCATACCAGATTAAATATGTAATGAATCTCTCAGAAACGCCACTACATACATCCTACACGTTTTAGAATGTTTTGTCAAGATTTTGACCAACTTTTCAACGTTCCAAAAAGTAAGTTTTTTATTCCTAAAATTCATTAATTCCGCTATTTTATTGAAATTCGTCGAATTATTTTGTGAAAAAGGCACAGTTGGCTTTTCATAATAAATTCAAAACCAGTCAAAATTGCACATAGTATACAATAGTTTGTACTTATATTAATTACCATGCGAAATATTTTTTATTGCTTGCACGCAATCGGATGTTCGAATATTTGTGACAACTCAGTTATTTTTTTGTCGGACCAATTTTTTTTAGGTTCAAAAGCTGCAGTACCCCAAATAAGTGCAGTACGGACTTCAAATATCTAAAAAGGGATTCTAAACGAGCTATTTTTCACAGGCCGCTCTCGCTTCCAGCGCTTGTGTGAAAATAGTCCCGTTCAGAATCCCTTTTTGAATTTTACTGACCATACTGCGTTTATTTTATATCCCGGTACAATGCAGTTTTTATAGCATTTATAGACAGTATACCAATATTCCCATTATAGCCTGCTTTAGTCCGGTATGTTGATGTTCTTAAAGTCCTCCGGCTGAAGCATGAACATGGCTGCTTCTTCGTATTTATTGTCAAGAACAGTCATGAAAAGATTCTTCATGTTGCGCTTTTCGAGGCTTGCAATCGCTTCCTCAATA
Organism: Coprococcus intestinalis; assembly: GCF_023656595.1. Lineage (NCBI taxonomy): Bacteria > Bacillati > Bacillota > Clostridia > Lachnospirales > Lachnospiraceae > Coprococcus > Coprococcus intestinalis. The sequence goes on from NZ_JAMOKJ010000008.1 coordinate 24,539, forward strand.
ATGGCCATGATATCTTCATAATCAACCGAATAGCCATCCTGCATACGTTCACGCAGCAATGTCTTCAGCGAAGCTGCTCCCGGTCCTGAGATCTCATAGCCTTTCTTCTTGGCGTATCCCTCTGCCAGCTGAACAAGTTCATTCTCATTGTACTTGCCAATATGAATGATATTCAGGAACTTGCTGTGAAGAACCGGATATTTTCTGAATAATTCCTTGATCTTATCCTCTTCGCCTTCCAGAACAATGGCTACGTCCTGATTGTCCTGCTGAACAAAATCAACAATAATGCCCGCAGCCTTATCATCCAGCATACCTGCTCCATCAATGATCAGGCAGCCGCCTTTCAGTTTCTCAAAGATCATAGAAAAATCCCGGCCGTTCAGATCCTGTGCCGTTGCTCGGACAAGCTTGTTCTTATCACAGATGCCATATGTATTCAAGGCCTTTGCAATACCAATGGCGATCTGGGACTTGACGCTCATATCATAACCGGTTACAACAAAGTTAATATCATACGGTGCCAGCAAGTCCATATTGTCAAGTGCCGGATCTTCAAACTTGGTGAATGTCTTCGCCAACTGACTCTTAATACTCTCTACACCTGTCACCGTGCCGAAAATATCCAGAACTGTATCAGAGGCATGAATATCGTCCGAGATCTCATCCTCCTCGTCATCTTCATCCTCTTCTTCGTCCGCCGAATCATTCTGACTGCTGCTGTCATCCTCCGAGATCACTTCATCTTCGTCATCATCTTCATCTTCGTCATCATCATCTATCAGCTCATCTTCATGGACTTCACCGGCGATGCCAAACAGATCATCCAATGTATCCTCTTTTGTCTCCGGAATGACTTCATCCTTCTCGTCATCACCGTCTATGATAATTTCATCTTCCGCAGCTGCAGCTTCTGGTGCTTCATTCTCTGAATCATCATCATCGATAATAACCGTATCCACTGACTCACCATCATCATCCACAATGATCTCCTCTTCACTGTCCTGGCTGCGTGTGTAATCCGCAACAAGATCTTCACCCATCAGTTTGCCGAAGAAATCTGCATCCTCCTCGCTGAGTCCCTCTGTAGAAATCGCTGCATCTTCGGCTTCTTCTGATTCCGGCACTTCTTTCTCCGGTGCATCCTCTGCCACCGTATTCTCTGACATTTCCTCAACAGGCATTTCCTCATGAAGGAAAATATCTTCATCCTTCTCGCCTGCCTGACTCTCCTGGCTCTGGGCGGCAGTGATCGCTGCAGCAGCCAGTTCGATCTCGTCAGGCTTTTCCTCTTTTTCTTTTGCCAATTTCAGAGTAGACCAGTCAAAATGCTTCTCTTTCTCTTTCCTGCCAAACATCAATGAGCTGAACAGATGGGCAATATGAGACTTCTCATTTTCTTCATCCGGCTGTTCTGCTTCACTGTCTTCATCAGCAGACTCTGCATGCCCGTCATCATCTGCCGTATTTTCATCTGCATTCACCGTTTCGCTGTCTGTATTTCCCGCATCAACGGCCATTGCCGCATCCTGCGTCTCTTCACCTTCAGCGCTTCCCGCCGACTCTTCATTTTCTTCTAATACCGGCTCTTCCACAATCACTTCATCCCGAAGTGTATCCTCTGTCACAGCTGTTTCGACAATCGGTTCATCTGCCGCTTCAGGCGCTGCCCCATCCATTGCCCGCTGAATGAGATCAAGATCAATGCTTCCCTCATAATCCGCACCGGCAAAACCCTCAATGCCCATCTCTGCACCTATAGATTCTGTCAGCTGCTTCTCATGAGCCGCACGCTGTTCTTCCTCAACGCGATGCTGTTCAACCGTTGAAATCTCCGGCAGCGGCTCACCTGTCAATTTACATTTCAGCGCAATGGCCTTGTCCACATATTCTCCATGGCCAAACCACAGCACGATCTCATCACATTCATGAATGCATTTCTTCGTCTCACCGCTGGCCTCATATAAAGTCGCCAGCTCATAAGCCCACTCCTCTATGTATTCATAATCCTTTAACTTCTCAAGGGTATCGATCAAAACAGAAAGACGTTCCCCTTTGCCCTTATCCAATCTGTATCTCAGAATGTAGCGATGCAGATCTCTGGATGCCACACCAATGAACTCTTTATAATAATATTCTGCCTCAGAATACTCACCTTTATCAATATACAACGTTGTCAGCAGATCAAGGATTCGTCTTGTATTCGGATTCTTCTCATAAACACGCAGAAGTATCTGTTCTGCTTCATCATAACGTTTCAGGCCCATATAAACTTCACCGACCAGGCAAAGGATAGAGATATTGCGGATCTTGCTGACTTCAATCTCATCCAGAACCTTCATGGCTTCTTCATAACGCTCCTGCATCACAAGGGTCTTGATCTGCTTGGTCAGCGCGCCTTCATTTATCTTATTATTCTCCAATTTATTCATCTCCTCACTGCAAAGCCGTCGACTCCGCTAAGGGCATTTTAACACACAAGTAAACACTTGACAACTAACGCCCTAAACAAAGTCAAAAACTTCCTGCTCATAATTAATCTTCACATATTCCATTTCGTCAATCTTCACATTGGAGTGATAATCTACGACGATCGTCTGCTGACGATGATTCATCAGCTTCTGTCCCAAAACATAATTGACATCAAATTTACCTGTAATTGCCGGCGTTGCACCTCTTGCCGGAACAATCAACTGTACATCATTGGTTTTTAATAAGGCAAAAATAGGCTCCCAGATATAAATATCCTTGGCTGCGCCAAATGGATTATCAATAAACAGGACTTTCCTGAGATGCTCACCTGCAGCCGCGCCTGCATGAATAGCTGAAATATAATGGATCACTGCAATCAGGAACTGAATATAAATTCCCTGGGACTGCCCCGTACTGCCCACCGCCTCTTCATACTTCAGATAACGACTTTGGCTGGCAATTCTCTCTCTCTTGTAGAGTGTCAGCCGAATGGCATTCATATCTGTTACAATCACCGAAAACAGCCGCTTCCAGGCCAACTGTTGCCGGATATAGCGCATTTTCTCTTCCTGCGTTCCAAGGGCATCCGATTGATTAACAATATCATCAATATAAGCAGACATTTTCTCTTTGTAAAAATTCTCTTTAACATAAGGGATGGTAAGGCCGACCATCTGAATCTGCTCGTTATCCATGACAATCGCAGACATCTTCGGCAGTTTATCCAGTTCCATCCGGATGTTCTGACAAATCTGAAGACACTGACTTTCAAAACTGTCCTTGATGCTGACAAGGTCTTCCATGTTTTTTCCGACACGCTCTTTCTCTATACGGATCAGGGCAATGGTTTCCTCAATTTCCTGCATCACTCTGCCTGCCGCTTCTGCATTCTCCGGAAGGCTGAGATGTTCACGAAGTTCTGCCGCCAGACCTTCTGCACCTAACTGATGCAGTTCTGACACTGCTTTGGCTTTGTCCTTTTCAAACGCATCTCTTTTTGCAAAATACTGGGACTGCATCTGCTCATAACGTCTCAGAAGTTCCTCATATCTGCGCTTCAATCCGATCTGCTCATCCAATGTTTCTGTTGTCAGATTTTCCTGTACATGGCAAAGCTTCATCAAGCGTTCCACATCATGCCTGATTCCCTCCAGCGCATACAATTCCTTTGTCAGACGCTCAATACGTCCAGTCAGCGAACGATACTCCGCCGAAGTATTTTCATAGAGCTGACGCATATTCTCCACGTAGGATTCATAACTCTGATCATTTAACGCCACCTCTTTATAGGCACCGTATTTTTCCTCAATCACATTGACTGCCTGAGCAACACTGCCGCACAGACGATTCTTGTCCGCTTCAATGGCCATCAGCTGCTGCCGCATATTATCGGCCTGCTGTGCCATATTCTCAAGGTTCTGCCTGATCTGCCTGATATTCTCAGCCGCTGTCTGATAAATCTGGCCATCCGCCCGCAGATTTTCCATACGCGCCATCTGGAGATTTCTATCGGCAATACTCTTTGTCAGACGCTCCATAGAACGTGCATAGCTTTCCATCAGCTGCTTTTTGTCATCCAGATCCATATGTTCTTTCTCATAAGCGTCACGAATGCCATAAAAGGCCGCCCGCAGCGCATCATCCGTCAAATCTTCCGGCACCTGTCCTTTCGACGGCTGTTCACCCAAAAACTGCTGTCCGTCTGTTTCAACAGCATAAAGCTTCCAGTTGTCTTCCCAGTCTTTTATCAGCAGATCTTTCTCACTGACTGTATGTTCACACACTTCCGACTGTTCCTGCATTTTGGTGCGCAGCAAAGTTGCGGTCTGTTCTTCCTCCTGCTTTTTTGCCGCCAATTTTCCATATTTCTGTCTGACTTCTTCGATCAGATGCTTTGTCTCAGTCAATGCTGTATTGACATCCCGCAGTGACTCAAGTACCGCATACTGCTCTTTTGCCGTCTCCGCCTGCTTCCCGGCTTCCTCAATACTTACAGCATCCCCGGACAGCTGCCCATCCAACTGCTGTATCCGGTCTTTGATCAACTTCTGTTTCTCCAGAAGCGCCAGCTCTTTCTTCTGGTTTTCCCGAAGCGCTTGTCTGTTTTCTTCCTTTTTGCTATCATAGACAAGGAGAAAACTGCTCACTGACTCCATATCTTTTTCATAGGTCTGCTGCTGATCCTCCATTCGGGCAATCACCCGCTGAAGTTCTGTCAGCTGCTCCCGGCTCTGTGCGCATACTTTATGACGCATATTTTCATCCAGATAGAAACTGCTGCCTTTTCCGGCAAAAAGCAGTCGGCTCTTCTCCACCGGCTCCTCTTCAGAAAGTACCGTTTCAAGACTGATCACAGGAATCGCATGCTCCCCGAAATCTTTTCCCTTTAAAAGTTCATCCGCCGCTACTTTTGCAAAACCATCTTTTAAAATCACTGTGTACGGCAAAAACGGCATCCGTGCAAGCAGTGCACGCCGCTCTGCATCATTTGTTTCCTGAAGATACTGAGCCCCATAAACACAGGTAATTCCATGGCATGTTCGGATATAATCCATAAAATCCTGAACATCCGCAGGTATACGCATCAGCCCGCCATCTTCCAACTGATGAATTTTTTCTTTCAGTGCAGCTTCCTGTCTCTGACGCTCTTCAATATCACACACAAGCTTACGATAGCGTGCAAACAAATGCTCCTTGAGTAAACCGGCTTCTGTCACCTGATAGACCTGAAGCAGTTTGGCGATCTGCTCATATTCCCGCTGCCAGGCTGCCATAAATTCATTGCCCTCACGGATCAATGTCCTAATATGTCCCAACATCTGTGTATTCCGGGCTTCCTGAAGCTGCTGTTCATTTTTTTCTGCCTCTGCGGCTTTCGCATCCTCCATGAGCTGCATCAGTTCAGCTTCCTTTGCTTCCAGTTTCTTTTTCTGGCTGAGCAGTTCCTTATCGACTTCCTCAATCACCAGAAGTCCTGATGCTTCCCTCAGCCTTGCAAAATCCTTCAGATACATTTGCTCCTTTTCACGGTTTTCCTGGGACTGATGCTCCAGAACCGCCAGCATTCTGTCATCTTCACGCTCTGATGATGCCAGTTCATCCAACTTTTGCTGAAGATTTTCCATTTCTTTCCGGCCTTGTACAATACGGTCATCCAAAACGGTCATCCGCTTCTGGTAACGTTTCTGCCATGCCTTTGCATAAGCCCGAAGCTGTGCCAGCTGCTCCTTCTGCCCATCCGTACTATGACGGATCGTATTCTCCACGGCCTGATATTTCTGCTGTTCTTCCAGATATTCCAGGTAATCATTCATACTCTCTCTGAGGTTCAGATCATCCCTGCTGACAGCCTGTTCCAGCTGTAATTTCTCAAGCTTTTCGCTGCAGTCGGCCGCTTCCTTTTCAAGATAGGCCAGCTGTTCCTTGCTGGACTGGATTTTGACCGTCTCCAGCTTTCTGGCATAGTCTTCCATATGCCCCTTTGCCAGCTCCTGTTCTCTTCTGGCCGCTGCCAGATCCGCAGTCCTGTTTTTCTGTCTGGCAAGTACAGTCTGCCATGCTCTGGCAATGTCCATCCGCAGTGTCATTTCCTCACCATACATAACATCCAGCGTCCGGATTCGCTCACCCAGGCTGTGCATAACTTCCTGCTGTCTATCATACTGGCCGATTTCCGCTTTCTTGCGGGTCAGCTCCGCTAACTGATCTTTGATCTGATACAACGTATCCGCCATCAACGACGTATTATCACCATTTTCAGCCCGTTCCGATGTCCGCGCCATAAATGCTTTCTGGATAATCTCCTCGATCAGAAGATCCTCCACCACCTTGCGGGTTGTCCGATAATGACTTTCAAAATAGGTCCGCACATGACCTTCCGTCTTATTGATCCCACGGATAATTTCCCACTCGCTCTCATACAGTCCATACCGGCTGATAAAACGCTGGTATTCACCTTTGCGCTCAAATAAATGAACCTGCAGTTGGTAATCCTTTCTTGAAAGATTTCTGAGATAATTTTTAAGCCCCGGCCATGTAATTCTTTCCTTACCGTCGCTGAGCGGAAGATTCACGATATCATTGTCATTGTAATGTCTGTAAAAAATGACATAGTTAAAATATTCAATCGCCGCTGCGTCCCCTGCTGCATTTTGATTTTCATCATCTTTTGCCTTTCTGGCGCAGAATCCCGTCAACATATATCTGTAATCATCTTTGACAAGATAATCGTCCAGCTTCCATTCGATCAATGAATGGATGACCGTACTGCCGCCTTCACCGCGAAATAATTTTTCCACCGGCTGCTTGTCATCCAGCGTACAGTTCGGAATCAGATTCTGAAGCAAAAGCAGTAAAAGAACACTTTTGCCGCCGCCGTTGGCCAGGTCATACAGCACATTTTTACAGTCAAAGCGCATAATAAAATCATCATAAAACTGTGTACCGAAATTATAGCGTACATTATTGACACGCACTCTGTTAATATGCGGCATTTTCCTCATCCTCCTCCGTCTTGCTGTTTCGGTCCTGCACAGGTTCCTTCACATCACCCTGCCGTTTTCTCTCAATGTTCTCCATATTGCCCCGCCTGCTCTGTTCAATGACTTCATACAGCCGTCCTTTGCAGCTGTCAAAATAGTTCTCGACCAGCGCCCGCATTCTGTCCGTTATATAATATTTGCCCGCCGATTCCACAAAAAGCGCCTGCGTGATCAGAAAATTGAATACCAGCTTGACAAAACCTGTTTTGGACCCTCTGGCAGCCTTTAATGTGGAAATATCATCATTTTCAGCCATCAGAGGCAGCTCATCCCACAATAATGCCAATGTTCTGAAACTGTTTTCCTCAATATCATTCTGAACAATCGTCTCCAGTCTCGCCATCACACCGGAAAGCAGAGCTGTTGTACTTTCAATGACCATATCTGTCTTCACATAGGTCAGCGCTGCCTCCCCGGAGGTGGTCTCATAAAACAGCGTCATCACGTCATAAATAATGAGGTACGCCAGAAATAATTCTCTGTTCAGACGCAGCCCGATGGCTTTTTTCAGCTCGTCGTTAGTGTAGCCGAAAACCCTGTTCTCATCTCCGGCAGTCACATATAGTGTATTGTGATATTCATAAAGGCGAAGATTGGATTTCTTTAAAACCGCATCCAGAATGTCATAAACCTCCGCCTGACTGCTGTAGGCTTCATAGAGATCTCTGTGGTTTTCCCTGCCCACTGTCTCCCCTGTAATCAGACATGCAAATATCTCCATTGCTTTGTCCAGATTTCTGTGATCCATTATTCTTCCGTCCTTTCAAATCGAATATTACTCATTTCAAACCGCTCCAGAATGGAGATTGTTTCATCCGGCAGATAAATCAACCTGAATTTCAGTCCTTCATATCCCGGATTCGCCTTCAGAAAATCCGCCATGGTATCCTCAAGAAATGTATCCGGATGATCCTTGATCATATCCAGATCATAATGTTCTTTCTGGCTCAGGTGTACAAGAAACGCATAGTAATCTCTGTTTTCCAGTACCTGATCCGGGAATTTCATGGCATAAAGGTCATTAAGTTGTGCCAGCGTTACTTCTTTTTTCTGTTTAATCTTGTCCAGAAGTACCCTCAGAAGATAACTGAAATTGTCCTTCATTCTCTCCTCTGCAAGTTCATCCTCATAAACATACATCTGCTCCCGGCCCTTTTCCACCAGTTCACCTGCCGCCGATTCTTCCGGCTTATAGAGCAGCAGGTCGTCCACCCGGGACATCGGAAATGTCTTCTTTATCTTCGGTGCAAAAAGCGGCAGCACCAGATATGTCAGGAGTTCCGGATTATCCGCCTCGATCATCCGCTGTCCCACATCCATAAAATCCACGGAAGGACGAAAACGTGTCCTTTTCGCCTTTGCAAGCGCCTCATCTCCGGCCTTCTGCATCTGCATATAAGCATGCATCAGCTCTTCGTGACGCTTCATGGCATTTTTCAGCGCCGTATCCAACTGATAGACTTCCTCCGCTGCCTCACCGGTGATCCTGTCCGTCTCCATTTTCTGCACGGCCCTTGCAGACAATGCCATATTCGAGGCAAAAAGGCGCTGTTCCTCACTAAACCACTTCATCAGACGATCATGATAATTCTCCAGTGCAGCAAGCCCCTCCGTCACATGGCGGTTCAAAAGTGTCTGGATCTCATGTCGTTCCTCCATCAGGCGTCCCACTTCCATGTTGATGCGCCCGATAACCTCCAGCCCGCCTCTGAAATTCTGCGCTTTTATCATCTTCTCAAGAAGCAGCTGGGCAACGCTGATATGGCTTTCCTCCCGAACTTCCTTTGTATCAAGATAAAAAGCCACCGCATCAGATGAAATTCTGTAAAGTACCTGCTGATCTTTCAGTTCACTCTCAATCAGACGCACTCGCAGTGTTTTCTGCTGATGGGCGGCCGGGTCATAGTAATCCAGTTCAAATGGTCGTCCCTCGTTGCATAATTTATCAAAAATGTATTGATACAGTTCATCATCGGCCTCTTCTTCGGTAAAATCAAAATCTCTCACCAAAAGTCCGGCCATGAATTGCCTGTAATCCTCATAGCATACCGGCTGATCCTGAAAATGATTCGCCTCAATAAAAAAACGCAGGACGGCAAGGACAATATATGACATATCCAGGCGTCCGTAACTTCCGTCCCTGTACTGGGACAATCCGGTATCCATTAATCTGAAAAAAGGATAATAACGCTTCAGATGCATCATACGCGCCTCATGGTCCTGCACCATATCATTCATTAAAATATAATTGTCCACTTTCTCCTCCTGCTATCTACTGCAACATCCAGGAAAACTGTTCGCCGCAGCGTCTCAGCTCTCCCAGAACCGTCTCCAGCCCCTTTTTACTTTCCGCCCAGTTATCACGGCTGATGCCCTGTGTAACCGCTGGGCACATCAGGAATTCAATCTCCCTGTCCTGAAATACATACTCAAAATACATTCTGCATCTTCTGGCATGAAAAGCCTGGCAGCAGATAATGGCCCTTTTTATCGGAAGGTGCTTTTCCTCCAGCATCTTCCTGATATATTCAGCATTTTCAAGAGTAAATGTGGCTTCTCTTTCCTGAAGAATGGCTTCTCCCGGCACGCCTGCCTGCATCAGCACATCTGTCAGGAAATCCGCTTCTGCAGCATAAGGCCCCTTATAACATTCCCTGTCACAGGATGTCCCCTCAAAAGCCGACCGGCCTTTGCTGTATCTGCCGGACACCACAATATAAGGTGCCATCCCCGCCTGATACAGCGCCGCAGCCCTCCTTGCAGGCTGCGGCCATGTATTGCCGGGTACGATGATGATATCTGCCTTTTTCGGCAGATCTTCAAGAAAAATAAACTCCGTAATATCTCTCAAAAACTTCATATCCTGAATGCTCTTTGCCGATTTTCGGCGCTTCTTTCTGTCAGTGCTTCTATCATCTGTCCGTTTCTTTACTTTCTCTTAAAAGTAGAAGCATAAGCCTGTACGGCAACTGCTTTTTCAGAGTCCGAACCGTATTCGGATGACGGAACAACTTCCTCAGATGCCACCGTCCACAGTCCGCCCTTATTCTGAGGCAACAGGATGACAGTCTTTTCCTCGTCATAATTGCTGTACCATGCCACATCTGAAAGCGGTGCCTTCACTTCATAAATCTTCGCTGTTTCAGGGAACCAGCAAGTGGCATAGTTTTTCGCCACTTCCCTGTCCAGGCTGAAAGCAAATCCTTTCTCAATAACTCTGCTGGCGTCGTCTTCTCTGCCAAATGGGCGCTCAAAGCTGCCGCGGTAAACAGTCAGATTGCCGTCACTATCAATATATTCAGCCAGTTCCTGTTTCATGTCTTCGATTCTCTGATTTCTGACATCTTCCGGTTCCTGTTTGAATGCCTTGGCAAATGTATTAACGAAACCGCCGTCTACACTGCTGTCAAGATATACCTGCACAACCAGCGGCAGTGCCACGTTGGCCGGAATCATGCCCTCTCTGAAATAGTATTTGAACCACTTGAAAGTTTCATCGGAATCTCTGCCGTAAGTTCTTGCCAGATAGGCAAAACTCTCTGCCCATTCTGATATATCAGCATTCTGCTCTTTTGAAAGCCTCTGGATATCGTCCAGTACTTTCTTTGTTCTTGTCTTTATAAAATCCGCCACCAGTTTTTCATCCGGTGTCAACACTTCACTCATTGACATTTTTGTATGATCCATTGTTCTTCCTCCTGTTTTTAAACCATTTCACACATCGGTTCACGATCCAGTCAATAACCCCATCTATGATACTTTCAAAAAAACTGACAATGATGTCCATTTATCCATCCCCCTGTCAGGCACCTTACTTCATAAATAAGTGCTGACTGAGTATTTTCAGCATCTGAGCCGCTTTGGCATTGCCGTTATCCGCAGACTGCTTAAATAACTCAATGGCTCTGCTCTTATCTGTCTTCACGCCCTCGCCGTACCAGTAACAGTAACCCAGATTGTACTGTGCACTGGCATGACCGCCCGCTGCGGCTTCTCCATAGAGTCGAATGGCCTCTTTGACATTCTTATGTACGCCTCTGCCCTTCTGATAGCAGAATGCCAGGTTGTTCTTGGCCTCAATATTCCCCTGGGCAGAAGCCATCTCATACCAGCTGACAGCCTCTTTGATATTACGGACAACCCCCTGTCCGTATTCATAACAGTAACCAATCTCACTCTGTGCCTTGGCATGACCGCCGAATGCTGCCATCTGACACCACTTGGCCGCCTCTGTGATATTTCTTCTGACACCAATGCCCCTGTCATAGCAGACACTCAATTGATACTGGGCTTCCGTATGCCCCTGGCTGGCCGCCTGTCTCAGGCACTTAAATGCTTTAACGCCGTCTTCTCTTGTGGTGCCATTCTCAAGGATCCGCATACCCTCAGCAAATAAAGCATCTCTTGTAGTCAATTCTTCGACTGCTTTAGCCGGTTCACTCTGCTGAGACTGATCTGGCTGTTCTTCGGCAATCTTTTCGTTTACTATTTCCGGTTCTTTTTCTGCAGCCTTTGATTCTGTCGCCGAATCTGCATTGAATTTAATAACTTTCGGTTCCGAAGAAGCCATTGCTTTTTTCAGTTCATCTACAGATTTGGCCTCTACAACTTCCGGCTTGGATTCAACAGTTTTTATTTCAACAACCGCTGTATTTTCTCCCTTTGCTGCTGTTGTGATAGTTTCTGTATTCTTTGATTCATTCTTAATTACCGCCGTCTTTAGTTCTGCATCTGCTGCTTTCTGGCTCAGCATCTGGTACTTGTACTTAAACAATGCATGCAGCACATCCAGCTGAACATCCACCTCTGAGGCCATCTGTGCCCCATCCAGATGGAAAAGCATCGTATCCAGTTCATGCTTCAGCGTGTAATTCATAATTTTCCGATAACTCTTGGAAGTGTGTGCCGCCGGTGTCCAGAAATGAAGGACACACAAACTGCCTGCCACCCTTTCCTCGCTTCCGTTGCCGTGATAAACTTTCACACCTGTCTTCTCAATATCTTCAATAATTTTCTGCACATACTCATAATCTTCATATGCGTAATTTATATATATATATCTTTCCATTTCGTACTCCTTTGTGAAATGTCGAAATTTCCCGATGATAATCATACCATAAACAGCCGCGAAAATCCACAGCAATCCAAAAACTGGCGGTGTGAAATTACAGTTTTCAATTGACATCCACACAGGTTATCGTTATGATGTTCATACAGGAGGTGCGTATTTATGTTCCGTTTATGGGGAAAAACATTTCTTCACAATCGTATGACCAATGATCTGGTCGTCTGCAACGATTCCGAAGAATCCCGAACAACCAAAATATTTCAGGCTGTTACAGAAATTTGCCAGACCTTTGACCTTTCCGAACCCATCTGGCTTGATATAAATATTCGTGACTTCAAACGTCACAGCAAAACCAGATTCACACAGGATAATTTCATTGACAGTATTGACTTTGATTACCTGGAAATACAGGTCATTGAAGAGGATTAAAAATGCCACACATAAGCAAAATGGGTTTCAAAAGAGGCATCTGTGTTAAACTGCCTCTTCCGAAACCCATTCTTATTTTTCGCTGTATTTGCTTATCTTTCGTATAATTATACCTCTTAAGAAATATTAAATTCCTTCATCAGACGCTCTCTGTATTCTTCATCTTCTGCCGCACGCTGAAGGTCATCCAAACGTTTTGCCTGCAAAAGTTTTGAAATAAGTGCAGACATCAATCTTCTTTCTTCTTCTCTGCCACGAACAACACCATCATCAAATATCATCTGTCCGATTCTCGTCATTGCCACTGCCTCCTTTACTTCTTCCAAATCATTGCCTGTTAGGAATTTATCTGCCAGTGTATAAAGCATTGCCATCGTCTTTTCTGCTGTAATGCTTTTTTCTGTTTTACTTAACTTTATTGATTCCAGAATAACATCTTTTCGTTTTATCTCGCTGCTCATTAAGGGTGTAATTGCCAGCTGTGCAAAATCTTCTTCTGTAAATATCTCGCCCCTTTGTTTCTTTTCCCTAAGACGTTTCAAAACACTGTCTGCATCTTTCGCTGTCAGAAATATTGGTATGACACGATAGGTATACGTCCCGCACTTCATTTCTGTAACTGCATGCTCTATCCCACCGGAATAAATCACATATGTAATGACATTTTTCCCTGTTTTGTGGGATAATACACTCTCATACGCATGGAATCTGCGAAGGTCTTTCTTCCCGGAATCCGTCGTCTGGAACTCTATATGAATATAAAAATCATCCTTTGTCAAAAAAGTAAAATCCATATACAAAGAATGTATCGTCAATTCCACAAGTTCCGTAATGCCGCTCTCTACAAAGTCATGGTGTATCCCCAATATCTTTAAAATCGTGTCACGAAAATAGTCAAACCCCATTTTCAAAATCGCATCTTCATGTTTTGTGTTCGCCATTTGGCTCCCTTTCTTTCTCCATTCAGTATTGTATGCTTTTGTATTTTGAAAATGTCTTTGGTTTATTTATATTAAAAATTAGAAATTTCCTTTCTAGCTTTCATTTATCATTTGTCATCTATAAATTCATTTTCCTCCTTTTATTCATTGTATCAAAATCATACATTTTCATCAATAAAAACCTCATCAATAATGCCATAATACAAACAACTTTTCATTGGCGTTACGAAAGTAATACAATAAAACGTTTTTCTTTCCATTCTTGCTGCACAATATTATCCAGCATAAAATATAACAAAGTGTACGCTTGACGCACACTTTCGCGCGTTCGCGGATAGCACAGCTATATATTTCTCTCAGTGAACTGCGCTTTCTGGCACGCAGTACCTTTTTATGTAATAGGGAATTCCAACAGAATTTCTTATTACATAAAATAATGGGATTTGAAAAGAAGCCTATATTATCACTCTTTTCAAATCCCATTATTAAAATCCTAGTAACTGTTCAGAGCCAACCTCCAAAATGCTACGCATTTTATACCTGTTTTTGAAATTTTGCTTGGCTCTGAACAGTTACAAATTCTATATGTTTATGACGAATTATTCCGCAGCATCAATCATCATGCCGGCTTTCATCATGCCATTATCAAACGCCACAACAAAACGTCCTGCATTCGCTTCAACAATCTTTCTTGCATTGTCAAAACTGTTGTCACCGGTAGCGGCCTTGACCGCTTCTTCCGTCTTATCCGGAGCAACGGTAATCTTCACAATGTAAACCACCTTGCCGTCCTGACGATAAACTTCCACGTATGCACGCTCATTGTCTGCTGAGAAACGCTCAATCTGTGTAAAGATATCTGTAATAATCATCTTCAGACTGTTTCTGTCGATATCAATAATCACCGGTTTCTCCGGCGCACGCACTGTGACGCCGACACCTCTGGCCTTGAGTGCTGCTCTGAATTCCTTACGGACATCCTTGTTGAGCTGTACAAAATTCACTCTGCCGTCATCTGCTGCTTCCATAATTGGCTGTTTTGCTGTCGGCTGTTCTTTCACCGGTTTCACAGGTGCCATATTCACAACTGTTTCTTCAGCAGGTCTTACCGTCTGTGCTGTCTGAACCGGCTGTGCCTGTGGACGCGGCTGAATCTCAGGTGTCAGTCCTGATTCTCTGATAGCTTTCTCTACATCCTCAACAGAAAGAACTTCTGTCTTTCCGTCTGTTACATCCACAACATTAGATGCCACATAGCCAGTCATTCCTTCGGCCATGTCATCCTGCACATTCAGTACCGTCTGCTCACTGAGAATATCTGCAGATGTATTCTGTCTCTTCTGGGTCTGGCTGCGCTCTGCTTCCGCAATCGCCTTGCCAAGATCCATTGCTTCCCAATCCATCGGTTCATCATTCGCCGGTGTATTCTGCACACGCTCAGTCTCCTGAACCTGTGTATTCTTTCTTCCAGGTGCTGCTGCAATTCTAACATCATCTTCTTCATCAACCGGTTCCTGTTCTGTCTCTTCCTCGACTTCGTCATCTTCATCATCACTGCCGCCACTATGTACAAGCAATGCAAGCAATTCTATGATAAAGATAACAGGCGCTGCAATAAACATAACCGGAATACCCTTAACTGTATACTGACGCATGAAGATAACACCATAAATCAATCCACCGTTAATAACAACCAGGATCACTGCACCAACAATCACATTCAATGGAGACGGCAACTTGCCAATACCGCGGCTGATACCGCCCACAATCGTTCCGATAATGGAACATCTGAGAAGACGTCCGGCTTTGATACGTCTGACAATACTGAAATAGGAACGGATCACCCATCCATAAGTCACAATTGCCAGTGCTGCTGCACCATAATGATACAGATCCCCATCCATCTTCATCAGCTTGCGAACACCAATACCCAGGGCAATTGCCACTGCAATCATCACCACCAGTGCAATCTCTGTAAAGACTCTGTCCCACCATGTCAGACAAACACCGTCGTAGCCACGCTTCATACCTGTTGACATAATACAGAAAATGAGACAAATGACAAAAATGACGGCTGCTATGATGCCAACAAATCTTGCAGCACCAAAATATTCACCCATTTTCTCGAATGACAGCTCTGCCTTGTAAAATGAATCCGGCTGTGCCAGGGTATTATCGACAGCTGAATATATAATATACTTATTGCTGGTCTCCGAAAGGACCTTCGTCCATGCATCCTTGTTCAGAAGTTTACCTGCAATTGGGCTCTGAATGCTGGTCTGGCCATCCGCATTGGAAATAGCCACATAGTGATTGCTTCCTTCAATACGATCCTTCGCATCGTCACCGCTGGCAGCAATACGATACTTGTCACTGTCCAGAATCATAAATGAGAAGTTCGTATCCTTGCCCATATAATTCTCAACAAGCGTTGTCAGCAGTTCTTCATTGCCTGCCTGGGTCACAGAAGGATCTGCCTCCATTGCCTGTACCAGTTGCAAAAGCTGATCCATACTCTTGTTATATTCATCTGCAAAACTTGCACTGTCAAAGAAATCTGTGCTGTAGCTGCCGCCGGCATAACGATCATTCACATATTCATAAGCGATATAGGCTGACACAAGTGCCACCAGACACGATACCATCAGCAGAAAACGCATGATCACCTTCAGCGGAAGGCTCTTTACAGCTGACCATTCTTCATCCACAGCAACTTCTGCTGTATCATCATCTCCGGTCTGATCATTATCTGAAACAGTATTCAAATCTTCTACATCATCCCAGAAATCATTCTTTTTCTTTCTAGCCATTCTGTCCTTCTCCTTATCTAAAACTTGGTATTCCATAATGATTTATTTTACACCATTCAGGGCTCTGAATCAATAGCTTTTCTAATTAAGCTCTTTATGGCAGAGAATTCTCAGCATATTCTCTACCAATGATTTTTCTTCCAAAAGCAGCCCCTGACCTTTGAAACCATTCATATTTACAAGGAAATACGGATTCTTTGCTGTTGCCTTAAACTGGATTCTTCTGCCGTACTCAGCCAGAAAATCCGGAATAGCCGCAACGTCCACGTCTGCACGCTCATGCATATAGATCCTGGTCTCTTTTTCCTTATGCACCAACTGAACAACACCGGCTGCATGGGCCTCTGCACGGATCAGCGCCACAAGAAGCAGATTGGCCGCCGGTTTCGGCAATTCCCCGAAACGATCGATCAGCTCATCCAACATCTCACCATATTCATCCGCATTCTGTATCGACGCAATTCGCTTATACATATCCAGCTTCTGAAATTCATTTTTAATGTAGGCAGATGGGATAAAGGCATCAATATCAATATCAACAGATGTCTCGAAGTCTTCCTGAATCTTTTCGCCCTTCGCCTCCATCACAGCCTGGTTAAGCATCTTGCAGTACAGATCATATCCTACAGCCTCCATATGTCCACTCTGCCGTTCACCAAGCAGATTACCTGCACCTCTGATCTCCAGATCCCTCATTGCGATCCGGTATCCCGATCCCAATTCCGTAAATTCTCTGATTGCCGATAAACGCTTCTCTGCCACTTCCTTCAGCATTTTGTCACGTTTGTACATGAGGAAAGCATAGGATGTCCTGTTGGATCGTCCGACACGCCCTCTCAGCTGATAAAGCTGTGAAAGTCCAAGTTTATCCGCATCGTGAATGATCATTGTATTGACATTGGAAATATCAAGCCCTGTCTCAATAATCGTGGTTGAGACAAGCACATCGATCTCCCCGTTAATAAACTGATACATAATTTTCTCCAGCTCACGCTCACTCATTTGTCCATGGGCATAGGCCACTGAAGCATCCGGCACAAGTTCTGACAATCCCGCAGCGATTTCATCAATACCATTGACTCTGTTATACACATAGTACACCTGACCGCCTCTGGCCAGTTCTCTCATGATAGCCTCCCGGATCAATTCATCATTATATTCCATCACATAAGTCTGAATCGGCTGACGATCCACCGGTGCTTCCTCCAGCAGACTCATATCCCGAATACCGATCAGGCTCATATGCATCGTTCGCGGAATCGGAGTGGCCGTCAATGTCAATACATCCACATTCTCTTTGATTTTCTTGATCTTCTCCTTGTGGGTAACACCAAATCGCTGCTCCTCATCTACCACCAGCAGACCAAGGTTCTTAAACTCTACATCTTTCGACAGAAGACGATGTGTGCCAATAACAATATCCACCCGTCCGGCTTTGAGATCTTCCAGTGTTTTCTTCTGTTCAGCCTTTGTTCTGAATCTCGAAAGAAGTCCAATATTCACTGGATATTCCTTCATACGCTGACAAAAAGTATTGTAGTGCTGCTGAGCCAGAATCGTTGTCGGCACCAGCACTGCGCATTGCCGTCCCTCCTGCACCATTTTGAAAGCTGCACGAATGGCAACTTCTGTCTTGCCAAAGCCCACATCACCGCAGACAAGTCGATCCATGATCTTTGTACTTTCCATATCACGTTTTGTTGCTTCTATGGCATCCAGCTGATCCTGCGTCTCCTCATACGGAAACATTTCTTCAAACTCCCGCTGCCACACAGTGTCCGGGCCACAGACATATCCTTCTGACTCCTGACGGGCAGCATACAGCTTTACCAGATCCATAGCCAGCTCTCTGACCGCCCCTTTTACCTTCGTCTTGGTACGGGTCCACTCCGGTCCGCTCATTTTATTGACCTTCACTTGTTTGGTATCTTTATCCGCATATTTCTGGATCATGTCCAGATTTGTCGCCAAAATATACAGGCTTCCGCCACCGCCGTATTCTATCTTGATATAATCCTTGGCCACACCGTCAACTTCTACATTTTCTATGCCCCGGTAAATACCGACGCCATGTCCTTCATGAACAACATAGTCCCCAACAGACAGTTCTTTGAAGCTTCTGATGCGCTCTCCCTCCGATGCAGGCTGTCGGCGTTTTCTCCGCTTCTTCTTATCTTCACCAAACATATCTGATTCTGCGATAATGGCAAATTTGATCATCGGATACTGTATGCCCTTATGAAGACTGCCGTGAATAATCATAATCTCTCCAGGCGCCGGCACCCGGTCCCTGTCTTCTGAATAAAAAGCCAACAGATCATACTCTGCAAGGTCTTTGACAAGACGTTTGCCTCTTGTCTCCGAACGGCAGACAAGAATCAGTCGATAACCGCTGTTTTTCCATCCTGTCAGTTCTTTTACCAACAGCTGAAAATCCCCCCTGTAGGTATGCATGCTGCTGGCCATCATACTGTATTTACTCTTAACTGCAATATGCGCTGAATTATAGGAAAGCGTACTGAGCAAAACCGTCCGCAGACTTCCCATCCGTGCCAGAATCTTCCGACATTCATAAATGGCCTCTGTCTGTCCCGGCAGCACATAGCCCTTTTCCAGCCTGCCCATCATACTCTCTCTGTATTCTGCCGTTACAGCCTCCCCCTTCTCTGCCACACGGGCCGGCTCATCCAGGATGATCAGACTATCCTTTTCCGTGAAATAATCCAAAAATGAAACTGTATGGTCATAAAAATACTGCACAAGACTATCGATACCTGAAGCTGCGCTGCTCAATTCCAGATTGTCCTTCAATTCCGCAACTGCCTGTTTCAATCTGGCCGCCGCTTCATAATTCCCGGCATCCTTCAATCTCTGCACCTGCTGCTTCATGTCCCGATCGATCAGCTTCAATCCACGGTCCCGTACCGATACACTCATAATATACTCGGCAGCCGGATCAATTGTCACCTCATCAACCTGTTCAATAGACCGCTGACTCTCTGCATCAAAACTTCTGATGGAATCGATTTCATCTCCCCACAATTCGACACGATAAGGGCACTCATCCGCCAGATTATAAATGTCAAGAATTCCACCGCGGACCGCAAACTGGCCCGGACCTTCCACCTGACTGACTCTTTCAAACCCAAGCGCCGTCAATTTCCTGCTGAGTGCTTCCAGCGGCAGAATATCTCCCACCTTAAAAACACATCGGTTCTTCTGAAGTTCTTCCAACGGCAGCAGTCTGTCTGACAGACCATCAATGGTTGTCACCACTGTAACCGGGCATCCATCCATCATTCGCCGGATCACGGCCATCCTCTGACTGACGATCAGATTGCTGTGAATGTCTGCATTATAAAAAATAATGTCTTTGGCCGGATAATAATAAACATTCCGGTCAAAAAACCGGTAATCCTCATAAATTTCTTTTGCTTTAATCTCATTATAAGTGACGATCAGCTTAAACGGATAAGGTTCTCCGATACTGCTGATGAGATGGCATTTCTGTGAATCTATACAGCCATCTATATGAATTGGTGTCCGCTGTCCGGCAAGATCACTGACAATCTGATCATATTCACTTAAATCATGTAATGGCTGTGTAAACGCTTTCATGCCAAACTCCTTTCACGCATCTGCTATCAGGCCTTTTTCTTGGTATTATACCGGTTCATGGCCCCCCTGACATCATCCATAACCATCATTTTGACCGCTTCAGCAGCTTCCTTCTGTGCCTCGTCAATGATCTTTCTATCCTCGGCACTATAACGTCCCAGAACATAATCCGCCAGATCCCAGCCCTTCGGTTTCTCCCCGACACCTACCTTGATTCTCGGGAATACCTCTGTTCCAAGATGCAGAATAATATTCTTAATCCCATTATGTCCACCGGCGCTGCCCTTCTCACGGATTCTCAGCTGTCCCACATCCAGACTGATATCATCATAGATCACAATAATATTCTCTGCAGGAATCTTATAGTAATCAGACAGTTCTCTGACACTTTCACCGCTGAGATTCATAAATGTCTGCGGCTTTGCCAGAATAACTTTCTCGCCCTCAATATAACCGCTACCATAAAGTGCCTTGTGTTTCTTCTCTTCCACGCGGATTTGATTCTCCGCTGCAATTCTGTCAATTGTCTCAAACCCGACGTTGTGTCTGGTTCCTTCATATTGTTTTGTTGGATTGCCCAAACCTACGATTAAATGCATATCTTTCGCTCCGTATACACTGCTAATATCTCTGAGTTTCCTATCTGTTATAATATAAAAGTTTTATATTTCTTTGTCAATACGGTGAAAAGAAGGGATGCCTTCTCTCTGTCGGCATCCCTTCCCGGAATTATTTCCTATTTTTTGCAATCATTCTGTGCAGATTCGCACAACGCATAACAGCTCAGTTTTCCATCTGTTATTCCTGTTCTGTTTCCAGTGCAGCTTCCTTGTATTTCTCAAGGATCTCTCTCTGAATCCGTTCACGGGTATTGGAATTAATTGGATGTGCGATATCCCTGTACTCGCCGTCTGCTGCCTTACGGCTTGGCATTGCGATAAACAGGCCTTTCTCCCCATCTATAACCTTGATATCATGAACAACAAATTCATTATCAATGGTAATTGAAACAACCGCTTTCATCTTACCTTCTTTCGTCACCTTGCGAACTCTTACATCTGTAATCTGCATATGTATACCCCCATTATTCTGATACTTCCCCAACTGTTCATTCATGACAGCTGCAGCTTCCCACTTATCAGATTATATATCTTTCGTTTTCTTCGACAACAATTCTTACCTTGCCGTCCTCACCCCTGTAAGTTTCGTTCGCGCGAATTGTTCCACGACTTTCAACAATACAGTTCTCAATCGTCGTATTATCTCCAATATAGACATCATTAAGAATAATCGAATTCCTGATCACACAGTTATTCCCCACATATACCTTGCGGAACAGAACCGAATTCTCAACCTTGCCATTAATAATGCATCCGCTGGCCACCAGACTGTTTCTCACAGACGCCCCCGGATTGAACTTTGCCGGCGGCTGATCCTCAACCTTCGAATAAATGCCCGCATAACCGCCAAAGAAATAATCTCTGACATCCTTCTTCAGAAAATCCATATTCGTTCTGTAATAGGAATCTACAGTTGCAATATTATTCCAATACCCCGGCATTTCATAACCATAAATCTTCTTTGTCTCACGATATCTGACAAGAATATCTTTGACAAAGTCATATCTTTGTTCGGCATTGGCCTTCTCCAAAAGTCCAATGAGCAACCTTCTTCTGATAATATAGATACCTGTTGATACAGTCATATTATCTGTAACAACCGGTTTTTCTTCAAAGCCAAGCACACGTCCGTCAGTATCCATCTGCATCACGCCAAAACGTGTCGGATCATCCTGACCTGGCGCCAGCTTCGTATACCCTACTGTAATATCTGCCTTCTGATTGATATGATATTCCAGCATCTTATTAAAATCAGTCTTGTAAACACAGTCCCCGGATGTAATGATTACATACGGTTCATGACTTTCACGCAGAAAATCAATATTCTGATACATGGCATCCGCTGTTCCTCTGTACCAGGAATTGTTCTCCGTTGTCATCGTCGGTGTCAATACAAAAAGTCCGCCCTGCTTACGTCCAAAATCCCACCACTTGGAAGAATTGAGATGCTGATTCAATGAACGTGCATTAAACTGTGTACATACAGCGACTTTCTGTACATGAGAGTTCGACATATTGCTCAGTGCAAAATCTATGCTTCTGTAGCTACCTGCTATCGGCATAGCTGCAACGGCTCTCTTATTCGCCAGTATACCCATTCTGCTGCTGTTCCCGCCTGCTAAAACAATACCAATCGCTCTCATTATATTTCACCTGCCTTTATAATAACCTGTCCACTCGCCAGCAGGCCATCCGGATAATCTTCCGGTACAGTCTTTCCGACAATCGCTGTATTCTTGCCAATCTGTACATGATCCGGAATCACAGAATTCTCCGCGATTGTCACAAGATCAAACGCATAAACCTTTGGATTATAAACATTCGGGGCAAATTCACCCACACCCAGTCTGCAGTCCCTGCCGACCTGTACAGACTCGGCAATAATTCCCTTATCAACCGTTGTTCCAGCGCCGATCACCGCTCCCTGCATAACAATAGAATCACGAACAACAGCACCTTCTTCGATGATAACGCCTGCGCCGATGACGCTGTTCTTCACTTCTCCATAAATCTCCGCACCTTCTCCGATGATACACCTGTCAACAACAGCCTTCTCACCGAAATATTGCGGCTTGATCATATCGTTATTCGTATAAATCTTCCAGAATTCCTCATACAGATTAAATTCCGGAATGATATCGATCAATTCCATGTTGGCCTGCCAGTAGGATCCCAGTGTTCCAACATCCTTCCAGTAGCCATTGAATTCATACGCATAACAATTATGCGTACTATTATGTACATAAGGAATAACATGCATACCGAAATCACATCCCGGCTGATCCTTCAAAGCAATCAACGCCTCTCTCAGTATCGGCCAGTTAAAGATATAAATACCCATAGACGCAAGGTTACTGCTCGGCTTCGGCGGTTTCTCCTCAAAATCCTTGATATTGCCGTTGTCATCGGCAATAACAACGCCAAAACGGCTAGCCTCAGCCCAAGGTACAGGCATGCAGGCAATTGTGACATCTGCCCCTTTTGCTTTATGGTAATCCAGCATCACTTCATAATCCATCTTATAAATATGGTCACCACCAAGGATCAGTACATACTCCGGATTGTACTTCTCAATATATTCCATATTCTGATAAATAGCATTGGCTGTTCCTGTATACCAGTCTGAACTCTCGCTCTTCTCATAAGGTGGAAGCAATGTCACACCGCCGTGATTACGGTCCAGATCCCACGGAATACCAATGCCGATATGGCTGTTCAGCCGCAAATGTCTATATTGTGTCAGAACACCAACTGTATCCACTCCCGAATTGATACAGTTGCTCAACGGAAAATCAATAATACGGTACTTGCCGCCAAAAGCCACTGCCGGTTTTGCTACATTCGAAGTCAAAACACCAAGTCTGCTGCCCTGCCCGCCGGCCAGAAGCATGGCTATCATTTCTTTCTTAATCACGCTATCACCTCTGTTGTTATTTGTGAACTCATTATATCACTATTTATATAAAAAGTGAACAGTATTTACTAATTTTTTTACGACAAAAAAACAAAATGTATGCAATCCTTATAGCATCAGTAGGTTTTATGCAGCTTTTTTCTGACAATTTTCAACAATTTTTACATAGTTTTTTTGTATACAATACATAATTTACATTTTCATAATTTTCATTTGATTTTTCATTAAATGCGGTTATAATAGCAATAGGTAACTATTCCGTGCAGGATATGCACAGTCACAAAAGTTATACACTTATTAAATTTTATAGAATAGGAAGGATTCTGATGTATCAAATCAATTTTAATAAACCGGTAAAGATCCACTTTATGGGCATTGGCGGCATCAGCATGAGCGGCCTGGCCGAAATTCTCCACGCCAAAGGCTTTACTGTTGTCGGTTCCGACGCTCACGAATCTGCCATCACAGACCATCTGGCGTCTCTTGGCATCCAGATTGCCTATGGCCAGCGCGCAGAGAACATTACACCTGATATCGATGTGGTTGTCTATACAGCTGCCATTCATCCAGATAACCCTGAATTTGCCGCTGCCAAATCTGCAGGTCTCCCGATGATGGACCGTGCGGAACTCCTTGGTCAGATCATGACCAACTATACCAATGCCATCGCCGTTTCCGGTACCCACGGCAAGACAACGACAACCTCCATGCTGTCTCATATTCTGCTTGCAGCAGACACTGATCCTACCATCAGCGTGGGCGGTATCTTAAAAGCCATTCACGGCAACATCCGCGTAGGTCACTCTGACAACTTTATTACAGAAGCCTGCGAATACACCAACAGCTTTCTGAAGTTCAATCCGAGCCTTGAAATCATCCTGAATATCGAAGAGGATCATCTTGATTTCTTCAAGGATATCAACGACATCCGTCATTCTTTCCGCAAGTTTGCAGAGAAGCTTGACGCAGACGACATTCTTGTTATCAATGGTGAGATCAGCCATGTATCTGAGATCACAGACGGTCTGCCATGTCATATCATTACCTACGGTCTAAAACCGGAGTGTGATTATGCTGCTGAGAATATTACATTTGACGAATTTGCCAAAGGCAGTTTTGACCTGATCGCTTACGGCAAGAAGATTGACCATATCCAGCTGAATGTGGCAGGTATCCATAATGTATCCAATGCGTTGGCAGCCATCGCCTCCGCACGCGAATTACATATTCCTATGGATATCATCAAGAAAGGCCTTATGGCTTTTGAAGGCACTGACCGACGCTTTGAATACAAAGGCCAGTTTAACGGTGTGACCGTCATTGATGATTATGCGCATCATCCGACAGAGATCAAAGCGACCCTGACTGCGGCACAGAAATACCCGCACCGTCAGATCTGGTGCGTCTTCCAGCCACATACTTATACACGTACCAAAGCCTTTTTCCACGAATTTGCCGATGCACTTTCACTGGCTGACAAGATTGTCCTGGCTGATATCTATGCTGCCCGTGAAACCGACCCGGGTGACATCCATTCAAGGGATATCCAGAAGCTGCTCCTTGAAAAAGGCAAAGAAGCCTACTATTTTCCTTCATTTGAGGAGATTGAAAAATTTTTACGTGAAAAATGTATCAACGGCGACCTGTTGATAACTATGGGTGCCGGAGACGTTGTTTTAGTAGGCGAAGCGCTGATTAAGTAAAGTTATCCACAATATCCACCGATTTATCAACAAAAATTTTGGATAAATCCGGTGGATATTTTTGTTTACATAATTTCTACGCAACCGCCTTTCTTTTTTCGTCTAAACTCCGCTTTTTATGGGCTTTTTCGACATTTCAAAAATTTTATTCACCTTTCCCGTCCACCAGTTATCCACATTATCCACAACTTTCTCCACCAAAATATCCACATTTATTCACAAAACCCCCGGTATTCTCAAATTTTCAGCTTTATGTTATACTTAAGAAAAAATCCGTAACTGTATCATCACCTGATCGTTACCGGAATTGAATCTGGAGGTGGCTTTATGCCGAAACCTATTACCTTATCTGCTGGTTATTCTGATGGCGTGACTGTCATCCCGAATACCTTTTTTGATGAATATCTGCCGAGAGCCAACGGAGAATTTCTGAAGATTTATCTTTATCTGCTCCGCTGGCTTTCTCATCCGGATCATGCCCTCTCCCTGAGCGGCATCGCCGATATATTTTTTATGACTGAAAACGACGTGACCCGTGCACTGAAATACTGGGAAGCCGAAGGGCTGCTCCGACTGACCTTTGACCGTGACGGTACAATTGCAGGCATCTGCCTGAACGCTGTCACTTCAATCAGCAGTCAGAAGGATACTCCGACTGCTCCCCCTGAGCAGCGCCGGCCCGCGCCGGCACAATCTGCAGTTGCTGCGCAGACAGGTACCGGTATCACCGGCACTCCGGTCGGCACACCCCCGGCCGTTTCAATGCATCCTCGTTCCACACAGGAACTGCACCGCTTTTCGGAATCAGATGACGGCGCACAGCTGATCTTCATCATTCAGCAATATCTCGGCCGTCCTCTGAGTGCATCTGATTTGAACACGATTTATTATTTTTATGATGATCTCGGCTTTTCCAGAGATCTCATTGAATATCTTTTTGAATACTGTGTCTCCAATGGGCATACCCATATGCGTTATATCGAGAAAGTGGCTTTATCCTGGGCTGATCTCCATATCACCACTGCCGATGAAGCCCGCACCCAGAGCGAAACTCATCAGAAAGCCTGCTTCGCTGTACTGAAAGCCTTTGGTCTCGGCGGACGTATGCCAGCTGCCGGAGAAGCAGAATTTATCAACAAGTGGACCCGCACCTACGGTTTCAGCCTCGAGCTCATCCTTGAAGCCTGCCGACGCACCATGATGGCTGTCCATACGCCGAGTTTTGAATATACAGACAAGATTCTGAGCAACTGGAAGTCTCTCGGTGCCTATACTATGACAGAGGTACTCGCCGCTGACAAGGCTCGAAGTGCCGAGAAGGCAGCTGCACCGGCTAAGCGCCCGGCCGTCAAACAGGCAAGACCGTCTTCCAATAAGTTTCACAATTTCAATCAGCGCAGTTATGACTACGCTGCTCTTGAGAAGAAACTGGCCGCGAAGATTCAGAATGGTTCCACCAACAAGTAGTTCGACTGAAAAGGAGACGTCATTATGAACTTGAAGAATTCTCAATATCAGGCAATTATGCGCCAATATGATCTCCGCCAGCTGCAGCACCGACACCTTCAGAGCCAGCGTTATCAGGAGATCTGCGATCGTCTGCCTGCCTACCGGCAGCTGGAAGAAGAAACCGCCTCTTTCTGTGCAGACAGAGCCCGGGCTGCTGCCCTGGGCCGGAAGGATGTTCTGCAGGATATGCAGCAGCATCTGCAGGAACTGCAGGAGCAGAAAACGCTTCTGCTGACACAGGCCGGGTATCCTGCTGATTATCTGGAGCTGACCTATTCATGCCCGGATTGTCATGATACCGGTTTTATCGGTGACAAGAAATGTCACTGTTTTAAGCAGGCCATGGTCGATCTTCTCTATCGCCAGTCCAACATCCATGATGTGCTGAAACGCGAGAATTTCGATACTTTTGACATCCGGTATTATTCCGATACGAAGAACCGCAGCCTCGGCGTCAGTCCCCGAGAGAATATCCAGGCCGTTCTCAGTACCTGTCACGATTTCATTGATCATTTCGATGAGCAGTCCCGGAATCTTCTCTTTTACGGTGACACCGGCGTGGGCAAGACTTTTCTGACAAATTGCATTGCCAGAGAATTGCTGGATGCCTCTCATACCGTGATTTATCTGACCGCTTTTCATCTTGTGGACATTCTTCAGAACAACACATTTGGGAATGATGATATGGATGACACTGATGAGAATATGTTTCATTATATTCTCGACTGCGATCTTCTCATCATTGATGATCTTGGTACAGAATTGAATAATGCTTTCATTACTTCACAGCTTTTTCTTTGCATCAACGAACGGCTGCTGGCAAGAAAATCCACCATTATTTCAACGAATCTGTCCCTGGATGAACTGCAGAACGAATACAGTGAACGAATATTTTCCAGATTAGTCAGCAATTATGAGATCATGCTGATCCTCGGCGACGATATCCGCATTAAAAAGGCAATTTCCGAGTAAGACACCTTGACATCCTATGTCGGATACGTTATAAATAAAGTGGACGACAATGTCGTCATTTGTTTGATTTAGTTAACATATGATGGAGGTATATTATGGCTCAGAACATTGAAGAGTTTAGAAACTCAATTCCAGTAGGCGATTTAGGTATTATTCCGCTTCAGAGCTGCAGTGGACTTGGCAATATGGTCAATGAATATATCGTTGACTGGAGAAAAGAACGTGAAAGTGTTCTTCATCAGGATGATAGGGTTAAGGATTCCTATATTGTGAATACCAAGTGCTCCCGTTTCGGTTCCGGCGAAGCAAAAGGCACAATCCTTGATTCTATCCGAGGCAAAGATTTATATCTGCTTGTTGATGTCACCAATTATTCAATTGAATATTCTCTCTGCGGTCACATGAACAAGATGTCACCGGATGATCATTATTCCGATTTAAAACGTATTATCACAGCAGCAGCAGGTAAGGCCCGTCGTATCAATGTTATTATGCCATTCCTTTATGAGAGCCGTCAGCACAAGCGTACATCCCGTGAATCACTGGATTGTGCCGTTGCACTGCAGGAACTTCATGCTCTCGGTGTTGAAAATATTATTACTTTTGATGCTCATGATCCACGTGTTCAGAATGCTATTCCTAACAGTGGTTTTGACAGCATTCAGCCAACTTATCAGTTTATCAAAAGCTTATTCAACAACGTCCCTGACCTTCAGGTAGACAGCGACCATATGATGATCATCAGCCCGGATGAAGGCGCTATGGGCCGTGCCGTTTACTATTCCAACGTTCTCGGTCTCGATATGGGTATGTTCTATAAGAGAAGAGACTACTCCAGAGTTGTTAATGGCCGCAACCCGATCGTTGCTCATGAATTCCTCGGTTCATCCGTCGAAGGCAAGGATGTCTTCATCGTTGATGATATGATCTCCTCTGGCGAAAGCATGCTGGATGTTGCCAAAGAACTGAAGAAACGTAAGGCAAAGCGTGTTTTTGTTGCAGCAACATTCGGTCTTTTCACAAACGGTCTGAAACAGTTCGATGAATATTATGAACAGGGTCTTATCTCCAAGGTTCTGACAACCAACGTTATTTATCAGACACCTGATTTATTATCCCGTCCATACTACATCAATGTAGACCTGAGCAAGTACATTGCGCTCATGATCGACAAGCTGAACTATGATCATTCCATCAGCGAACTGCTCGATCCTAATGCGAAAATCCAGAACTCACTTGCTTACTACCGCAAATACCACAAATAAAACCTGTGCACCACAGGCAATGATATAACAAAACGGATTCCGTTATCTCCAAATCTATCATTTGAAGCATACCGGAATCCGTTTTTCTTTTGTCTTATCTGTCTCACAACGTTTAAATTGCGACTATCGTTTATACTACAAAACTCATAATGATAACAGCAAAGAGAGCGGTGAATTTGATATGCCCCCTTTACAATTCAACATAATGATAATCGCAATTTAAACTCTCCAACATCTCAGCCTCTCTGTGATGGCATGTAAATATCAGGATCTGGCTGAAAGCTTTCTGTTCTGTCAGCCATCTGAGTGTATTTTTCAGACGTTCATCATCATACAAAACGAAGCTGTCATCCAATATCAGCGGCATCGGTTCATCATACAGCATCTGACTGACAGCCATTCTCACAGAAAAATAAATCTGATCCACCGTTCCCGCAGAGAGTTGCTGCGGCTGCAGCAGTTTTCTGTCATCATCCACCGTCACCTGAAACTTCTCATCGATGTTCAGTTTCTTATGTGCGCCGTTTGAAATATAAGAAAAAAGCTGTGAAATATAATCTGCCAGCTGAAGACCAAAAGATCCATGGATTCTGGCCGTCATTTCCGTAATCGCATTCATGCTGATGTCAATGGCCTGCATATCTTCCTCACTCATCTTCCGGTCTGCATCAAGCACCTTCAGCTGTTCTTCCAGCTCACTCAGCTCAGACTGTTTCAGATTCAGCTGCTCCAGCTGCCAGTTCAGCTGTTCCGATTGTCTCAACAGCTCCGACGCCTGACCCCGAAGCTTTTGAAGCTTCTGTTTCTGCTCCTGTCCCGCAGCCGATTCCAAAGTTACACTATCCCCATATTTCTCAAGATACGGTGCCAGAGGTTTCTGCAGCTCATCATACCGTTTACGCAGCTGCTCAAGTTCTCTCCGAAGTCTGAGTACCACATCCTGACGGCTTCTCTGATTCTGGCTCTTTTCCATGAGTTCATGGATATCCTCAATCTGATATTTATCCAAAATTGCCTGCTGCTCATTCTCCAGACGATCCATATCGGCTTTCAGCTGCTTCATTCTGCCTTTTCTGCCGCCGGATGACCGAATCAGAAATACTGCCAGTCCTACCGCCAGAGCTGTCAGCAAAACAGCGGCAAGAATATGTGTAATGCCTTTCAGTCCCACAAGACCGCCGGCAATCCAGACGATCACAGCAAGTGCAGCCACAGGGAATATCAATGCCAGATTGCGAATGCTGCTTCCTTCATTCTGTTCCTCCAGTTCACTGTATCTCGACTGATAATCCTCCAGCTTCTCCTGTCGAGCCTCGTATTCTTCCACGACACCACTCATCTGCTGCTGATACTTCTGCCCGCCTGTCTGTCCCTCAAATTCTCTGAGTTCTGCTTTTTTGGCTTTGTACATGGCCGCCACATCATTATTCTCCTGGATCAGCTGTATCGCTTTCATTCGTTCCTGCCGATCTGCTTTCATAGCGCCATCTGCATCATTTTCCAGTTGCTGTATCTGCTTTAAAATGCTTTCACGATTCTGTTCAAGAGCTTTCTGCTGCTCTGCAATGCCTTCTCTGGCTTTCAATTCATTTCGAAGCATTTCTGCTTTGTCACGGTATTGGTGATAAGTCTCCTGAGAAAATCTTCCGGCTGCCTTTTTGCGTTCATCCTTCAGATAAGCCAGGGCCCGTCCCACATCCACACTGTCCGTAGCTCCCATAGCCATATTCGCCATATAAGACTGCATATTGGTCGTAAACTGCCCATCCGGCTGGACCGACAGCTGGCCGGTACTGATTGAATTCCGATAATTAGAAAGCTGCATTCCCGGTATCAGTGATGAAATATCATCTGATGCGCATGCTTCCTGCCGCCCGCTCGTCTCATCGACCACCTCAAAATGACTGTCATCTTTATAGAAATTCCTGACTATCCGCCAATTTTTATCCTGATAACTCAGGCGCATCCGTCCTTCATAACTTGCTCCGCCTTCCCACGGCTGATATTTGGAATATGCATCCCGTCCGGCACCGCGCCCGCGAAGGCGTTCCGCACCAAACAGCATACTCTGAATAAACGCATGCACTGTAGACTTTCCCGATTCATTGGCCCCATAAATAATATTCACTCCGGGATTCAGATCAATCTCCCTGCCGTGAAATTTGCCAAAATGGTCCAGATTCAATTGTTTTATAATCAATGCCCTGCCTCCTACTTCGTCTGATAAAACGCTTTCATACCATAACACAGCGCCTTCGCCTTCAAATCGTCACTGATCTCCATTTCCGAAATGTGCCGGATATACATGCCGATGATATTATCCTTATTCTCATCATAAATCCGCTGAAAATCATAATCCGGAACAGAGTGATCATGAACTGCCAGCACCCTTCCCAGGCGCATCAGCATCCGCTCATCCAGCTCAAAATCCACATCTCTGAAACCACTTATTGCTATCTGAAACATGTTTTGTCTTCCGTTCTGCCCCATCAGCGCTTTCACCTGCTCAGCCAGCTGACGCATGGTCATCTCCGGTGCGACAGGTACATTTAATGTGATATAAGACCTGGACGCAAAAGGAACAAAATCGATCTTTGTCTCACTTTCATTGAGAACACCGCGAATATAACCATGAGGTCCTTCATCATTGCGGTCGATCGGTTCCAGTGCACCGGCATAAGCCATCGGACTCCGATCATCAATCCACGGTTTGTGAATATGTCCCAACGCAATATAGTCAAATCCCGCCTGGCGCAGCTTCTCCTGATTGATCGGAATGTGACTGCTGTCCCCGCCATGAGCCAGCAAAATATGCCTGCATCCATCAGGCAGCGGCCTGCCGTCACGAAATCTTCGCATCGGTTTGAGGCTGTCATACATAGCCTCCGTGATCTCCTGTCTGTCATAACTCATTCCATATACAATCAGATTCAATGACTGAATATAAACATAAGATATGTGATTCTTCCTGAAAAATACAACATTATCTGCCCATTCAAAATCCTTATAAAATGACTGATTGCCGATATAATCATGATTGCCCGCCACAATAACAACCTTGGCATGCGTCAGCTGCGAAAATCGATAATTCAGCTCCTTCAGCTCACGCTTCAACGGCTGCCTGTGAAAAAGGTCCCCTGCGATCAATAAAAGATCGGCACCGGATCTCTCTGTTTCATCAAGCAGTTTGTAAAAAGAATCCCATATCTCTGTTCCTCTGTCAGTCGCCCAGGTCATTGTACTGTCCGGTGCTGCACCTAAATGAATGTCTGCTGTATGTATAAAATTCAAAATGTCACCCCTGTCTCCTATGTGCCTGACGCGCCGACCGCGCGTACTGCTATTGTTTTATCCAGTATACCATATATATCCTTTTCTGGCCACTCTGCCTCCCGATCTTGCTTTGCCATCAACTGACCATATGAAATAATATGAAACTGGCCATTTCAAAAATGTCACATTCACAGTATGATATCAAGTAATGTTAATACAGAAAAGAGGTTTTACTTATGAATAAGTTAAATTCCAGAACAATCAGCATCAATGCACTTGCCATTGCGCTCGTGTGTCTTTCTACAATGTTTTTACAGTTCCCTATTCCACTGGGATATGCCCATCTCGGCAATTGTTTTATTCTGATCTCCGGTGTCTTTTTTGGCCCTGTAACAGGTCTTCTTGCCGGCGGTATCGGTTCCGCATTGTCTGACTTACTGACCGGTTACGCACAGTGGATCATCCCAACACTGATCATCAAAGGCATCATGGGCTTTGTCATCGGTTATATTGCCAACCGCACAGGCCTCACTGTCAACATGTTCAAGATTCGTACAGCCGCTGCCAGCATTGTCGGTATCATTATCATGGTTGTCGGCTATTTCATCGGCGGCTCCATTCTTTACGGCAGCATCTATACCGGTGCAACTCAGATTCCGGGCCTTGTTATGGAAGGCATTGTCGGCATCGTTCTCTTCTATGTCATCGGTTCCGCTCTGCAGGCTGCACATCTGCCAAAGTATATTCAGCGACTCACTCAGCGTTAGTCGCATGTATTTGTTTCAAGAAAGGAACTGAATATGTCAGATTATCATAATCACCAAAAGAAAATTGCATTAATCAATGACATGACAGGATTCGGCCGCTGCTCGATCGCAGTGGCGCTTCCTGTCATTTCCATGCTTCGTGTTCAGTGCTGTGCCCTTCCGACAGCTATTTTTTCAAATCACACCGGTTTTGAAAGCTTTTACTACCAGGATTACACTGATCATATGCAGCCCAGCATCAACGAATGGAAGAAGCTTGGCCTTGAATTCTCCGGTATCTGCACCGGTTTCCTCGGATCTGCCAGACAGATTGCCATCGTATCCGACTTTATCCGTGATTTTAAGCGGCCGGACAATCTGGTCATCATCGATCCGGTTATGGGCGACTACGGCAAACCATATCCGACCTACACAAAGGAAATGTGCGATCATATGAAGGATCTTGTCTGTTATGCCGATATCCTGACCCCAAATATGACCGAGGCCTGCATCCTGACAGATACCCCTTATGAAGATAAGAAGTGGCACCTTTCCGAGATCGAAGCCATGGCTGCCAGACTCTCCGAAAACGGCCCATCCAAGATTGTTATCACCGGCATCACACAGGGCCAGTACGTGGCCAATTTCTGCTACGAAGCCGGCAAGCCATCCAGAGTACTCAGAACCCACAGGATTGGTACATCCCGCTCAGGTACCGGCGACATCTTTACAGCGATCATTGCTGCCGATGCCGTTAATAGCGTTCCTTTCGACCACTCGGTTAAAAAGGCATCCAACTTCATCAAAAAGTGTATCCAGCGCTCCATTGAACTTGACATTCCACTGACAGATGGTGTATGTTTTGAAGAAGTACTGCATACATTGAAATATAACTAACTGACAATTTGAATCAGAAAATTGCAAAGGAGTATTAAATATGACTATTCTTTATAAAGTACACAACAATCTTTATGTCAATCTTACGAATAAATGTCCATGTTCCTGTACTTTCTGTCTGAGACAGACAATGGATCATGTGGGAGAATCCGATTCCCTGTGGCTTACCCGTGAACCGGAATATGATGAGATTATCGCCGATTTCGCCAACTTTGACGTGGCTTCTTTTGATGAACTCGTCTTCTGCGGTTTTGGCGAACCGACAGAACGTATCGATGTGCTTCTGAAAGTTGCCCGCTATTTTAAAGAAACTTACCACAAGCCGATCCGTATCAATACCAACGGTCTCGGCAATCTTGTCAATGGCCGCGACATTGCACCGGATTTCAAAGGACTGATTGACACCATTTCCATCAGTCTGAACACACCGAATGCCGACCGTTACCACGAACTGGTCCGTAGCCGTTTCGGTGATCAGTCTTTCCAGGCGATGCTCGACTTCGCCAGGGAATGTACTCACTATGTACCGAATGTTGTCATGACCACTGTCGATACAACACTGACCAAAGAAGAAGAAGCCCAGTGTAAAGCCATCTGTGACAGTCTCGGCGTCACATACCGCATCCGCCCATGGGAGAGCTAAAGGCGGCCGCAGGTTCTTATGTCAGCATAGGCTTTAATACGCTGCTCATATAGATAATAGCTCTGAACAGTTACTGTAAAATCTAAAAACAGGATTCAAATGGAAGCAACCTGCATTAAACTTCTCATCTGCATCCTGTTTTCATTTTTATGACTGCATGTTATTTTTCTTTATTATTCTTGCTTCCTGCAAATAACCACCATAAAACAACTACAATGATCACAATCACAATAATCCATATGATCCATGACCATACAGACATTCCGGAAGCAGTATCCACAGCCGCATTTATTTCAGTATCCATCTCCGGCGCCTGACTGTTCAGTTCCTGCGCATCCTGTGTATAACTGACAGTGACAAAAGGCATCACATAATCTTCCGGAAGATTTCCTGCTATCTTATACCCATCACCCAGCTGGGCCTCAAAAGTATAGACTGCAGATACATCTGAATGTTTTGGTACATAAGTATTACCACCCAGATTGTCACTGACGCACACCCACGTCACCGGCACTTCCACTTCCTCGCCTGTTGTCAATTTAGCCGTCAGCGTTGACGGCAATTTGCGTGTCACATCCGCAACAACAGAGCCGTAAGCCACTTCATATTCTCCTATCGCTTCATAAACACCATTCTCACCATAGTTATTAAAGGAGGAAATCTCTCCTTTTTCCGTTGTTTCTGCTGCAGAAACAACACCTGCAAGAAAAACTGTTATCATACATGCCATCAGCCATTTTGCAATTCGTCTTACATTTTTCATCATCTTATCACCTTTCTGCTTTCTATTATATTTTTATCAGCATTTTGTCCAATCAACGCCCAAAATATGTATCACCATATGTCAATCGTGACATTGCACAAGAAACGCATCGTCATTTTGTGCAAAATTAAATGAATAATTTTTTAATCTTTGGTAACACTTATAGACATCACCTATGATAAGATACAAACATAGCAAAAGACAATTTCTTAATCCCTTTTTTAAATATATACCTTCCCCTTACAGGCAGCCGAAAGGCTGCCAATTTTTTTTGCTTTTTTACCTGTCATGCTCAATATCACCTTTTTCTGTGCTTCCGTTCAGGTAACGCACAATTCCCACTGAAATCGCCCAGGCTGTTTTCTCCTGATACATCTCCGACTTCAAAAGCGCCTCTTCAGCTGCATTACTCATAAAACCACATTCACAGATAACCGTTGGTACAGTTTCCTTTCTCAGCAAATAATAATCCTCATTGGCTTTCTCCTGTCTTGTATTATCCGGATCCTGGAATTCTATCAATGCCTGCTGGATAGACGCTGCAAGCCCTCTGCTGCGTTCTGACGGTCCATAATAAAAGACCTGGGCACCCCTGTATTTTTCTTCTGTAAAGCTGTTCTGATGGATGCTGACAGCCAGTATACAGTTTTCATCCGTCATAAGGGATACTCTTTTCTGCATATCCTCCTTTTTATCTGACGGTCGCATGCCATCATAGAGCTGTACGTCATTCTCCCTCGTCATACGCACATGAAATCCCTGCGACTCAAGATCCGCTTTCAGTTTCAACGCGATGGCCAGATTAATATCCTTTTCCAATGCACCGCTGACACCGATTTTACCCGCATCGAAAAACCCGTGTCCACTGTCAATAACAATAAAATGCGCTTCTTCTCCGGCCATAACGGACACAGTTTTATTCACCCTCGTTTTATAGCCGGATATTGTCCGTCCAAATAGTACACTGTAAACCATCACAATCGCAAGTCCCCACAGAAGTCCGCTAATTCCTTTTTTCCACACAAAAAAATCCTGCCCGCATCTATCATCCCTTTCAAGACAATATATGCAAACAGGATTTGTTTTATCCTTTGTCTAATACAGCTTCATGTACTCCCGGAAATGTTTCAAACCCGTCTACTGAAGATAAGATCTGATCGTATTCCAAATATCCGTTCCGCTCTCAAAACCAATCTTCCACTCAGCAACCCCTGCAAGGTCAAACTCTTTGATGAGTTTCATCTCTTCTTCAACGGCCGTTGCATCCTGCAACCAGATCTCATAGAAGTTGCCATCCTTATCCGAAGTATAACTGCCATAATTCAAACCGATATCTTCAAGGAACTGTGGCGTCACACCATGATCCGTCAGATAGCTCAGCGCTTCTGACATACCACAGGCAAAGGCACTGACTGTGCCGTCCGGGGTTGTACACCACACTCTGGAATAGAACGGGATACCATTGATGACCTTGGACTTATCCACGACATTCAATGTATCTGTAATCCCTTTTCGGACAAAATTCAGTGATGCGACAGGCCCCGGTGTTTCAGAACTTGGCAGCGTCTCATCATATCCCATAATAACAACATAGTCTGCAACAATTCCCTGCTCCCTGCGATTATAATAATAGGTATACTCAGGTACGTAATTGTCAATGGACAAAATAATGTTGTTGGCACGGCAGGCAATCGACAATTCTCTGATAAACTCAATATAGTCATCTGCACCTTCCTGTGAAATCAGCTCAAAATCAATATTGATACCATCAATACCATACTGATTCACATAACCAATGACATTGCGGATAACCTGTTCCCTCTTAGATGTATATCCCAAAACCTCATCTGTCTTAGATGAATCGAAGTAGATCGTTCCGTCATCACCCGGAAATTCATTGGAAAACAATGCCCATACTTCAATATTGTTCGCATGGCATGTATCCACATAATCCTGTGTGGCAATGGATGTCACACCGCCATTTGTATCAGAAAATGAAAACCAGGTTGGTGCCAGCGTATTAATCCCCGGCGCAGAAGTCAGAACACTTGATAAATTGCTGTTGGCGGCTGCACTCATCACCTGATGCCAACCCATATTGATCTTATAATCCTTGTGGATGCTGGTATACTCCGGTTCATCAAATGCCGGCGCCTCGGGCGTCTCAGTCTCTGCGTCATACAGTGTCTTATTGGATACCCAACCGACATAACCATCCTCTGTAGCTACATTGCTCCAATCATCATAGGCTTCAAGAAGCACCATCTTCTCTCCCTTGGTTGCCTGTCTGAGTACTTCACTCTTGACACCGCCCTTATAGCGGACTGCTGTATCCTTCTTCAGTGTTACAATCTGTTGTTCTGCCCACTTTGTAGCCATCACAACACGGTTCGGCTCAGTATACTCGGCATAATCCATCTGCGTATGTGCCTTCACATAATCTGCAGCCACATAGTAGCTGTCATTGTAAGTACGCACGATCATGTAACCCTCATCCGCATCACTGCTGCCATTCCATGTCTTCACAGTATATTCCTGCTGATCCGGGGTTATCATCATCACTTCTGTCGGCGTTGTAAACAACAGCAGCTTCTCATTGTCATCCCAATAAAAACGACTGTTGATGGTTTCTGTGACCAGAGCCATACTCAGATAAACTCTTCCGTCAATGGCAACAGCCCTGTCTTCCTTCAACACTTCCTGATTCAACGTGATGGCATATTCATTCTCAGATAATCCCATCTCCGCAGCATAATCTATCACCTCTTCTGTCGGCTTATACCGGCCTGCCAGAATACTCCAGACTACTCCGCCTCCTACGCCTATAATCAGCAAAATAACGATTATAATCGGCAATACTCTCTTCATTGGTTCCTCCTTTGCCTACTGACCGCCATCATAAATTTTCTGACACGATCTGCGTTCCCAGTCTGGATTCAGACCAGAGAATCGCACCTGCTGCAACAGCCCCAACTGCCAATACAAGCAGCATCAGCTGATAGATACGAAGACGTTCCTGATCACCATCATAATCATGGATCTCCACATCAGCCATATGGTAATAGTTCCTGTAATCTTCAAGTGTCATGTTCTCGGCCTCGGCCAGCTGTTCTGTAATCTCGTTCTTCCTGACAACCTGTCCTGTTAATGTATAATCGCTCAGCGTATTCGCGTCCAGTGAACTGTCCTCAACCAAAGCCCCTTTATCTCTGGCCGGTATATCTGTCAATATATAATAATCACCCACTGAACCCATATAGCAGTATGAACATACTGTTCCACTTCCATTGACTTTATAGTAGCCGGTAAACGTCAGTTCCATCCCTTCAATCTTGATATAAGGGGATCTGCTGTCGGCAATCTGTCCTAGTACTTCTGTCGTCGCCTGGGAAGCGTCCATACGATGTACAAGCCACGGATTCCTGTAGAACAATATACTGCCGATGGTCACTGCAACCAGCGCACCTGACAGTATCCAGAGTGCTAACGCCTTCCGTCGGAGCCCACGCTCTGCGATCTCATCCGTTATTACTTCCATATAAACAGTCTCCTATTCATATACTTATCTTATGATTATACTACATAGCCGTCAATCCATCAACATTTCTGCCTGTAAAAAACACTAAAACCGGTATTTTCTTCCATTTTTTCTGAAAAAATGGGCTCATTTTCTCTTCTTCCTCCACTTTTCATGGCTGAAATCCGTAAAAACGTCCTCTGTTCTCCATTTTTATGCTGTGCTGCCTGTGATATGTTATATTCTGCACCCGCATATTCCCATGTAATGATACTGTTCATCAGACATATAATAATGATAACAGCCGCTCACCCCTGCATCAACCATCTTCAAATGACAGCTTCCATTGATCTTCGACACCTGACATAATGCCTCGACACCCATCCGCTCTGCAACCAAAATCCCATGCGTTTTCCCCTTTACAGCCTATTAAATAATCGCTATAATGAAGATACTTGCAGAAAAGGAAGTGATTTGTCCTGTTTTTGCATGGAAAGGAGTGAGAACATGAAGTTAGAACGCATCAGTGAGAATCAGATTCGCTGCACACTGACCCGCAGTGATCTGGCAGAACGTGAATTGAAGATAAGTGAGCTGGCCTACGGCACAGAGAAGGCTAAGGCTCTTTTTCGCGAGATGATGGTTCAGGCATCTGATGAACTCGGTTTTGAAGCAGATAATATTCCTTTGATCATAGAAGCTGTTCCTGTTTCCAATGAATGTATTATGTTGATTGTCACCAAGGTGGAGGATCCGGAGGAGCTGGATACACGTTTTTCCAAGTTCACACCTTCTCCCGAGGATACGGAAGATCTGTCAGACACCGATGATGAGATCTACAGCAGCGCAGACGATATTCTTGACATCTTCAAGCGTCTGGGCAGCGATATTCTGTCCAAGACCGCTGAATTACACAGTATTTCCGGAACCGCCGATCTCCCATCCGATACAGAGACAACCAGCAACGATGCTTCCTCTGAGGATGAAGA
Source organism: Coprococcus intestinalis (assembly GCF_023656595.1). Lineage (NCBI taxonomy): Bacteria > Bacillati > Bacillota > Clostridia > Lachnospirales > Lachnospiraceae > Coprococcus > Coprococcus intestinalis. The sequence goes on from NZ_JAMOKJ010000008.1 coordinate 64,229, forward strand.
GCCCCAGAAGACCATTTTGCGGATTTACGAATTCAGGACATTGAATGAAGTGTCCTGCCTAAGTGAACAGCTTCCGGCAGATTTCGAATGCGGCAATACCCTGTACAAGAATCCGAACAACGGTCATTATTATCTTGTACTCTCCAGCGAAGGCGTATCACGCACTGTTTTCGGCAGCATCTGCCGCCTGGCTTCAGAATTCGGTTCCATACAGAAGGCCAGCGCCAATACCTTATATTATTTTGATGAACATTATGAGACAATCATTCGTGAAAACGCACTGCAGATTCTTCGAAGCTTATAAGAAGTGTATGCTTAGATCAGATTCTGAATTTCATATGTATAAACCTAACAAAAAAGGTTACTATATTGCTATAGTAACCTTTTCTTCATGTTTCATAATAAACCGGATATACCGGCCAACAGGATTATTCCTGAGAAATAGCTTCTGTAGGGCAAGCGCCTGCACAAGAACCACAATCTAAGCATGCATTAGCATCGATAACGTATTTGCCATCACCTTCGCTGATAGCGCCAACAGGACATTCACCTGCACATGTACCACAAGAAACACAAGCATCAGAAATTACGTATGCCATAATCGTATACCTCCTAATAATGATAAATATTAATTTTCGTACGACTCTATTCTATAACAAATTGGCATTGAATACAAGTATAAACTTGTATAAATCAAGAAAATTCATTGGTAAATGAGAAAATTTTCACATTTACCAATAGCCTCAAAATTTTTCAAATGATGTCTTGTTGCAAAATAATTTAAAGTATATTATAATGTGAGAAGATGCGTTTTTCGCACAATACGAAAGGAGTGATATTATGGCAGCAGCTGTAGTTACAAAAGATACTTTAATCGGAGATCTTCTCCGCATTGATGCCAATGTAGCACCTATTCTTTTAGGTATTGGCATGCACTGCCTTGGCTGTCCTTCTTCTCAGGGTGAGACAATTGAAGAAGCAGCATTTGTTCATGGCATTAATCCTCAGGAATTAGTTGACAAGATCAACGAATTTCTTGCAACAAACAACTAATCCTGCACATCTTTATTAGGTTCCAGGTATACATAGAGCTGCAGTGGCTATTCAACCAGCAACGCTGCAGCTCTATGTATGTCCGGACCTTTTTTAATATCTGAATTTTCTTTTGAATAACCGTTTCCGTCGTTTTGGCACACCATAGGACGGCACCTTTGCAGCTGCCACTTCCCGGCCTGCTCTCTGTTTGCCGCGAATCGCCTCATCCAGCAGTTTATAATAGCGTTCCGACTGTCCTTCCTGTCTTTCCTCAACCTTTCCAAGCTCCTGTATAACCACATCCGCCACCTGGGAAATCATTGTATTTTCAAGCTGTACATTGTTTCTCTGCAAAGCTTCGGTTACAATTCCGTCCATAATGTTCTTAAAATGCTTCATTTTATCCTCTGCCGACAGAACCTTATACGGCTTCGCCTCTACAGGCACCGGCTTGTCCTCTTTTTCCTTTATCTCCTGTTCCTCATTTCCGCCGGTTGTCTCATTGTCTGAAATCTGATTCTCAGGCTTATGATGCTCTCTATCATCCTGTTCCCGCGAAGCCGCCGGTGAAACTGCCGCAAGCTCATCTTCTGTCATATTGTCCTCAGCATTCTCCTTCTTTCCAAACGGCGCATCTTCATTCAAGGTTGTAATGATCAGACGAATAGCCTTCAGCTGAAAGCCTTTCTCCTTCAAATCGCGGATGTTTTCGAAAAGATGTATTTCCTTCTCTGTGTAATATCTGTGTCCAAGTTCATTTCTCGGAATCTCAATGGCCAGTTCTTCCTCCCAGTATCTCAGGACATGGGGCTCAACATTGATCATTCTGGCCGCATCCGATATAATATATCTCGTTTCTGCCATTGGCTACCTCCATCAATTTCCTCTCATCTTGTCTTCTTATCTGGTGTAGAAATCGCAGTTGGCTTGCCTGTTGATTCCATTATAACAAAGTTCCTGTATTAAGCAAATTTTTTCCCTGCCAATCCTTCGTTTGCTTCCAACAAAAAAGACCCTTTATCTATTCCGCTGAATAAATAAAAGGTCTCTCGCTGTCGCATCCGGTTGTGATTTGCGATAATTTCAAGTTTCGCTATTTCTCTTTATTGGCAAACTTTGTATAATTCGGCAGCCATACAAGCTCTACTGTACCGATCGGGCCATTACGCTGTTTGGCAATAATAACTTCCGAAATATTCTTCTTGTCCGTGTCTTTGTTGTAATAATCATCACGATAAAGAAACATAACCACATCCGCATCCTGCTCGATGGCACCAGACTCACGAAGATCCGACAACATCGGGCGATGATCCGGTCTCGTCTCACATGCACGGCTGAGCTGCGAAAGGGCAATCACCGGTGCATTGATTTCACGGGCCAGCGCTTTCAGAGAACGTGAAATCTCTGAAATCTCCTGCTGCCTGGACTCCTGTTTCTTGCTGCCGCCGGTCATCAGCTGCAGGTAGTCAATAATGACCAGGCCCAGATCATTCTCAAGCTTATACTTACGGCACTTCGAACGCAGCTCTGTGATCGATATACCCGGTGTATCATCAATAATCAGCGGCGCTGTACTGATCACACCTGCGCTTTCTATTAACTTCTCCCAATCAGCCGGCTGAAGTGTCCCCGTTCGCATGGACTGGGAATCCACTTTGGATTCCATGGAGAGAATACGATTGACCAGCTGATCCTTCGACATTTCCAAGCTGAAAATTGCTGTCGGCACATGATTGCGCACACACATATACTGGGCCAGATTCAGAACAAAGGCCGTCTTTCCCATAGATGGTCTGGCAGCAATAAGAATCAGATCTGAGGGCTGAAGGCCTGATGTCTTGTAATCCAGATCATAAAAACCTGTTGCCAGCCCTGTTACAGTTCCTTTATGGCGGGCCGCCGCCTCTATCTTATCTATTACCGACAAAACAACGTCCTGAATCGGCACATATTCATCTGTACTCTTCTTCTGGATCACATCAAAAATACGTTTCTCCGTCGTATTCATGATCTCTTCAACAGACTCCTTGTGCTGATAGCAGGCATTGGCAATCTCTTCATTAACACGGATCAGTCTGCGCAGCATCGCATCATCAGCCACTGTCTGCGCGTACTGCCTGATGTTCGTCGATATCGGTACACTATCAACCAGCTCACTGATATATTCAATACTGGCAAATTCCTCAGGGACGTCTTTCATCTTCAGGCGTTCCTGAAGCGTCAGAACATCTACAGGCTTTCCTTCATTGTAAAGTTCTACCATGGTCTCAAAAAGGATGCCGAATTGCCGCTGATAAAAATCATCTCCTGTAAGCATCTCAGATGCCGCAACAATCGCATCCGCATCCATGATCATGGAACCGATAACCGCTTTCTCCGAATCGATGCTATGGGGCATAATCTTCTTTATAATCGCCTCATCCATGTTCTGTGCCTCCTGACTCAAGTTCAGTACAGGCCAAATCAATCACTGACTCGGCCTGTACTGAATGGTTTATCTGTAATATATTGTAACTGTTCAGAGCCAAGCAAAATTTCAAAAAACAGGTATAAAATGCTTGCGTTTTTAAGACTGTTTTTGAAATTTTATTTGGCGGATACGCCACATCGACGAAATGCGTAGCATTTTGGAGGTTAGCTCTGAACAGTTACAATATTTTAATGTGTGCCGCTTATGCTTCGGCTACTTTTACTGTAAGCTCTGCTGTTACCTTCGGATGGACTTTGTAAGGGACTTTGTACACACCCAGTGAACGAACAGGTTCAGCCAGCTGCAGTTTTTTCTTGTCAATTTCAATATTCAGCTGGCTCTTGTAAGCTGCTGCGATTTCCTTCGAAGAAACAGAACCGAATGTCTTACCGCCTTCGCCTGTCTTGATCGTTACTGTAACGGATTTCTCCTTGATATCCTCTGCAAAAGCTTTAGCTGCTTCAAGAATCTCTTTTGCCACCTTTTCTTCATTGGCTTTCTGAAGCTTCAGATCATTGATATTCTTTGCTGTTGCTTCAATACCAAGCTTCTTCGGCAAAATAAAATTACGCGCATAACCATCGTTGACATTGACTGTATCTCCCTTTTTGCCAAGAGTTTTAACATCCTCAATTAAAATAACTTTCATTTTAGATTTCTCCTTCCATTTTCATCGATTTGATGACGGATTTCACTTTAGCCTCCGCTTCTTCCACCGTCATATCCTTCAGCTGTGTTCCGGCCATCGTACTGTGACCGCCGCCCCCAAGACGCTCCATAACCAACTGTACATTCATGCTGTCATAGGATCTGGCACTGACATAAATCACACCCTTCACCACCGTAAAGACAAAGGAAGCCTCCACACCGGTAATATTCAACAGCTCATTGGCTACCTGTGCCCCAACAACTGTCGGACTCTCCAGCCCCTCAGATGGGCATTCGGCATAAGCATACGCACCCTCTACAGATGCATTCTTCACAGCTTCCGCCCGTGCCTTGTAGGTCTGCATATCATCTCTGAGTTTCAGGCGGACACGGGTAATATCTGCGCCGCTCTTCTTGAGAAAAGCAGCTGCTTCAAAGGTTCTGACACCTGTTTTACTGATAAAATTGTTCGTATCGATCATTAATCCGGCATACATAGCATCTGCCTCTTCCGGACGCAGCTTCACCGAATCTGTAATATACTGCAAAATCTCGGCAACCATCTCACATGCTGATGATGCATACGGCTCAATATAAGAAAGCACCGGATTCTCGATGGAATTTCCGCTCTGACGATGATGATCGATAACAACGATCGTCTTCGTCAGGTTCAAAAGTTCCGGTCCTTCCGTCCTCTCACTGGTGTTCACATCCACAACAACCATGGCCGTATTCATATTGACAATGCCTCTTGCTGTCTCCGATGTAACAAACATATCACTGTCATACTCCGGATTGTCCATAAAATGATCGATCACCGGACGTACCGATGTGGTAATATCATTGATGACGATAAATGCCTTCTTGTTCAGGCTTCGGGCCGCTCTGTAGACACCGATTGCTGCGCCAAAACTATCCAGGTCACCGATCTTATGACCCATAATAGCCACCTGTTCCTTGCCTTCAATTACCTGACGCAGCGCATGTGCTTTGACACGCGCACGGACACGTGTAGACTTCTCCACCTGCTTCGTCTTGCCGCCATAATAAGAAATCTTGTCTTTCTCCTTGACAACCGCCTGGTCACCGCCTCGTCCAAGAGCCAGATCAATGGCATGACGAGCCCAGTCCAGCGCCTGCGCATAACTGGCTGCATTAACACCCAGACCAATACACAGTGTTACACTCATCTCATTGCCGATATTAATCTCTCTGACTTCATCCAGCAATGCGAACTTGGAACTCTGAAGCACTGGCAGATATTTCTGACGGATGACAAACATATACTTGTCCTTCTCCATCTTATTCACAATGGCATCATAGTTCTGCATATACTTGGTGATCTTTCGCTCTACCAGTGCCGACAGAAGGGAACGTCTGACTTCCTCTGTACTGTTCAATGCCTCTTCATAGTTATCTACCAATATAATACCACATATGAGCTTCTGATTCTGGATCTCCTTCCTGGACATCTGTATCTCTGTCTCATCGAACAGATAAAATGCAAATAACTGATAGGCCTCCGGCTGCATCTCTACAACCTTATTCTCCATCGCAAAGTCATCAATGCACACCTTCATAATCTCAGCCTTGTAGTAGCGCTCTTTATAGCGAATATGGGCATACTTCTTCTCTTCCTCATCATCCGGAAACATCTCCTGCTTGATATCCGGAATCAATGTTCTGATATTCTTCATATCAATAAATTCACCCATTATCTCTTTCATACAGGAATTCGCCCATAAAAGCTTTCCTGTCTCATCCAGAATGGCATAAGGAATCTCAAGATCATGAATCAGATTATGCTGGACCTGTGCAAATTCGATGGCAAAATTCACCAACTCATCCACAATAGACGGCTTTAAATAAAAATAAATCACGATGGCTGCTGCCACATATAAAACAAAACAGGCAGTCATCAGAAGACCTGCACGGTAATCAACCAGATACATCAGCACTGTTGCCACCAGCAACAGTGCACTCAATAGTACCGGCCAGCGCATGTACATATTCAGCCGTCCTTTAAGTTTGACCTTCTTATTCATACGATAACCTCTTAAAAACACTATGAAATTTGCTTAGAGGTGGGAAAACACTCCCATCTGTTACTATGTGCTGAAGAATTCCGCTAAAATGCAGAATCCCACTTATACGCTCTAGTATATCATTTTCCACCCTTTCAGTAAAGCATTATTCCACCCAGCCAACCTTCCTGCATGAGATAATCACTCAAAATCCCCACAAACCACCAAAACTGTGATATACTTCAAATATGTACCGCTACACGGGCTGGCATCAAAAGCGGCCTGCGTTGAAACATTTTCTTTGTACACTATGCGAAATCTTTGATGTTTCGCAATCACTATTCATTAGAAGAAAGGAAGAATTTTATGAACACAGCAATTTTCCTTGCAGATGGCTTCGAAGAAATCGAAGGTTTGACAGTTGTAGACATGTTTAGAAGAGCCGGTATCCCGATTCAGACAGTCTCCATTTCAGACTCTCTGACCGTTACCGGCTCCCACGATATCAAAGTTCAGGCAGACTGCCTGCTTGCTGATTTTGATTTTAATACTGTAGAAATGCTGATTTTGCCGGGCGGCATGCCGGGTACCACAAACCTCAGCAAATGTGAACCGCTTTGCGATGCCCTTATGCAGTTCAGCCGTCAGGGCCGTTATCTCGCTGCTATCTGTGCAGCGCCAAGCATTCTCGGCAGCCTCGGCATCTTAAACGGACGTGTTGCCACATGCTACCCTGGCTTCGAAAAGAAACTCTTTGGTGCCTATATCACCACTGATCCCGTTGCCAAAGACGGTCATGTCATTACAAGCCGCGGCATGGGTACAGCCATCGAATTTGCCTCCACATTAATCGGCATTATTCAGGATCCTGAGTCAGCGGATAAGATCAAAGCATCTATTCTTTATTCCTCTGACGCTCCTCAAATTCTTTAATCTTTTTCTCAACCTTGTAGATATTCCGGCATTCCGGATATCTTGCAAGGAACATATTCTTGAAGGCGAAGAACGAAGACACTTCATATAATTCGCCTTCTGCGCGCAGCGCAGGCTCTTTTCGTTCAATGAGATCCTGCATGAAACTGTCTTTCTTCAATGCCGCATATTTCTTCATAAATTCAATGGTTACCGGCAGTCTGCGAAGTCTCGTCACATAATCCGGATGTGCCGCTTTCTCGGCATCATATTTCTTCTTTTCATTCGAATTTTCATCATTCAAGGCTTCCTCAAGTGCTTCATTAATATAGATCACTTTCAGTTCATCATGGATCATCATCTTCGGTTCCATAACTTCCAGTTCTGTCAAATCCATATCCTGTCCATTATTCTCCAAACTTGTCATTGCCATATACCTCCATTTTCCTTACTCTGTCACATTCATCTGTCTCTATTATAATCTAATCCTGCGCTTTTGCAAAGCAATAGACCGTATAAACCTGAAAATCACCGCCGAAATATACCGATGTTTGCGGCTTTGCACGCTGTCTGCACAATCCAAACAGGCGGCCCGCATATGCAGACCGCCCGATTTATTACTTTTAAATACCTTCTCTTATGAATTTCACTTTAATACCTTATGTACTTCAATCGACGCTTTGTAATAACCCCTTATTATGCGCCAACGAAACAGAATACACAAAGGATAACCAGATATAATACACACCATCCGATTGTCTTGCTCATGATCTTACCATCAGAACCAGGAAGGTTGATAGCTGCAACACCAAGAGCGATACTCTGTGGAGAAATCATCTTACCGGCTGTAGCACCTGCGCCATTTGCAGCCACTAACCAGATTTCGTTGATACCTAACTGCTGTGCAACAGACTGCTGTAATGTTGCGAACATAACGCTGGCAGATGTAGCGGAACCTGTAACGAAGCATCCGATACCACCGATCAGTGGAGCGATTGCGATATAAGCATTGCCCAATAATGATGAAAGGGCATTTGCCAGATCCATAACCATACCTGCATAACCCATAACCTTAGCAATGGAGATAATGAAGATAACAGTCAGCATTGCTTTCCAGTAACCCTTGAAAGTCTTGCCAAGCTCTGCGCCCATGTCGCTGATGCTTGCGCCCTGAACAGCTGTACCGATAATCGTTGCAATGATCATCAGGATACCAGGTGTGTTGATCCATGATAAACCAACCTTGGCACCGCCTTCGCCGCAATAAATAACAAATGATGACTTAAACTGTCCCAGGAACTGATTGATCGGAGGAACAAGTTTGGATGTACCTAACAGGAAAATAACAACTAAGATGTAAGGAAGCCATGCTTTAACCATGCTCATCTGAGGCTTATCAGAGGAAGCTGCTGCTTCTTCTTTGGACTCAAGCATATATTCTTCCGGAATATTCGTGTGTTTTCTACCCATAACGATTGTACAAACGAGGCAAACCAGAGAACCGATAACTACGCAAAGCTCAGGACCTACGAATGTGGCTACAAGATAGAAAGGAATAACAAATGATAATGCAGATACAAGTGTAATACCTACAACACCCTTTAATGCCTTTGTACCACCGCAAAGAAGGATGATAACAAATGGAGAAACAACACAAAGAGGAATCAGCAGACGGGCTGTCGGTTCTGAAAGCATCTGAGCAAACACACTTGCATCGGCTGCACCTGTAATGGTTGTAGGGAATGCAGTATTCGCTGCTGACAGAGTAGGTGTACCAATGGCACCAAACTCAGGAGATGCAGCATTACCAATCAGACAGATAACACAAGCTGTAACCGGATTAAATCCAAGTGCAACTAACATCGCTGCAGGAATAGCTACGGCTGTACCGAAACCTGCGATACCTTCCATGAAGTTGGAGAAGCCCCAGCCGATAACAAGAGCAGCTACACGTTTATCATTGGATACAGATGCCAGCATTGCTTTGATGACATCCATCGCACCTGTTCTTAAACTCATGTTATACAGGAACATGGCACCAACGATAATAACACAAATCGGCCATACCGCTGAAACAACACCTTCTAAAGTACCTGTGATCGCTTCCGGAACTGTCATGTGATAAACAGCAACACCTTCAATGATTGCAATAACCAAACCAATACCACATGATTTGTAACCGGCCATCTTCAGACCAGCCATAGAAATAATAAGCCAGGCAATAGGAATAATAGCAAGAATAATTTCTAGTAACATAAAATCTTCCTTTCTCTCATCAGACTCCAACTGGTCAACCAGTTAGGTGATAAAAATGGTCTTATTCCATCTTACGCATTTCTTGAGTTCTGCAGGCTACCATCCCTGCCAGACTCTGTGTCAATGAAATAAGACTTGTCGTCCTTAACCCTACCACAGATTAAAAACATTCGCTCCACACCGACCGCTAGCCTGAAGGTGTGAACCATTTGATTTGTCTAAATTATATAACTTTTATATCTGAATGTCTACACTTTTATTTAATGTATACAATATCTTTATAATTTTTTTGTCTATTTTTTCACATTTTATGTATATAATGGAAACTATTTTAGGCATAATTTGCATTTATTATACATCATTTCTTCGGGTATTAATGTATAAATTGTTATTTTATGTTTATTTTTCTGTCCCCTTTTCCTTTCTTTGACAAGAAAATAACGGACAAATATAAAAAAACAGAGCGTTTTCTAAAAAAATTGTAAAAAATTTCATAGAAAACACTCTGTTTTTTATTTATTTAGAGAAAAATATCTGGCAAATTAACCCATGCTCTTAGCTGCAAAATATGTTGTACCATATTTTTCGGAAGCTTCTGCTTTTGCTTTCTCAAGATCTTCAATTGTCAGTGCATCAAGTGCTTTAACAACAGCTTCATGATCCAGTGGTGCAAGACCAAGCATTTCACGTGCTTCTGCAGATGTAGCAACTTCGTTGCCGTAAGCTTCAACAGCTCTTGCAGCACGTTCAACGAGCATCAGGTTGTTGGCAAGGATCTTCTTGCCTTCTTTATCGTAACCATAGACAACGTTATCTTCCATACCTACACGTACGTGGCATCCGTTAGCCAGTGCAGAGAACATAACCGGCAGATGACCTTTACCGATACCGAAACCGGAAACTGTAACTTCCTTAGGAAGGTTGCCTTCTGCCTGAAGACGCTGGATGTATGCAAGCATATCCTGAACATCAGCTGGTGTAGCTGCAAGACCGCCTACAACACCAAGACAAAGCTGGAAGTGCAGAGGTGCTTTTACGATACCTTTCTTCCAGTATACACCTACGGCACGGATCATACCCATATCGAATACTTCGAATTCAGGTTTGATATTTCTTTCCTGATACAGATTACCAAGAGTTGTCAGGAATGTTGGAGAGTTGCTGAAGATACCGCCCGGGATCCCCCAGTTGAATGTACCTGCATCGAATGTACCCATTTCGATACCAGGAACATTTGCATGATGCAGCATACGAACTGCGTTGCCGTAAGGTGAGTCATCAGATACACGGTTATCACCTGAAGATGTGCAGTTGATGATAACATCGCAGTCTGGGTAGTTCTTACGGATCAGTTTGATTGTTTCGTAGAATTTAACAGGATCCATAACACCTGCGCCGTTGTCATCACGCATATGCAGATGAACGATAGCTGCACCTGCTTTCCAGCACTCATAGGCTGTTTTTGCGATTTCTTCCGGTGTTTCAGGAACATCGTAACCGTGAGGTGTGATGGCACCTGTTAAGGCTGCTGTGATAATTGTCTTTGCCATAATATAATACTTCCTTTCGTGAAAATAATAAAATACTTTGTCATAATTGTACAGCTCTGCTTCCAAAATGCGCTGCATTTCGTTCAATTACATTGTATTGATATTTCTTCGCATTTTCAAGTCCATTTCCGAAAGTCATTATGCCTGCTTTGGCGGGCATTATGTGAAAAAAGCATAACAGCATCCGACATCAAAGTCCCCTTAAACACCTCTCGATATGGTATCATAGATGTATGTATGCAATTAGCATTTTTGTTTCTATATATAATATACTAAATTAAAATATTTCGATGCATTGCAAAATCAATTTCCCTGTGATGAACTGACGATTTTATACAACTTCACAGTCCCTGGTTTGCAATGCCCCATATTTAAGGAGGAAATTTTATGAACTTATATGATACCCATACAATGAAGCGCGGCGCAATCCTTGTGGATGTCTGCGGTTACACCGGCGAAGAAGATTTTTATGCCATGCACAAAATTATCGATGAAGTCATCAAACCGGAGGATTCCGGCTTCAGCGTGGATTCCATGTGTATCGGCGGCTATTTTAATAAGGATGGTATTCTTGTCCGTACCAGCAGTGAAAGCCCTTATGACGGCCTGAGTTTTTTCTACGAGCCGGCCAAAATGTCCGCAGAAGATGTCAAAAAAATCGAGGATTGGATTGAAACAGTTGTCAAAGAGCTGCATGCCCGTCTCCCTCGATAACCGTTTTTGAGTCTACTCCCAAAGTCATCATGCCAAATCATGCATGATGGTTATGCACATTTTGCATAGACTTGGGTTTATCAATTATTTCACAGTCTTTTATTTATATGTTAAGATGAAGAGGACGAAAGCTGTCAAGGCTCGAAGCCTTACAGTCTATAAGTAATATTTTGTGAAAACAAATAAAAATATAATTTTAATTTTTGAAAAACAGGAAGGAGACTCATAAGATGGAAATCGAAAGAGGAAAAGTCAGAACAAGAGAAGAAATCATGGCTTGTTTCAAGGATGGTCAGACAATCGCCATTGGTGGTCAGGCCGGCGCTTACATGCCTTGGGATCTTCTTGATATGCTTGAAGAAAGCGGTGTTAAGCACCTTACAATCTGCTCTATTGATTCCTGCAACCCAGGTTTCGCAATCAGCCGTCTGATTGAAAATGGCCAGGTTGACAAAATGATCACAACCCATATCGGTACAAACCCTGTTGCCCAGAAGTTGCTTGCAGAAGGCAAACTGGAAGTTGAATTCTTCCCAATGGGCAGTTTCATTGAAAAGATGCGTGACGGCGGTGCCGGTATCGGTGGATTTCTTACCAAAACAGGTCTTGGCACAGATATGGAAAAAGGCAAACAGATTATTACAACATCTGATGGCGAACGTTATATTCTTGAAGAAGCAATCCATGCAGATGTAGCACTTACAAGATGCCGTCGTGCCGATCCTCTCGGCAACCTTGCTTACCACGGAACAGGTACAGCTTCACACCCTGTTATGGCAACATGTGCAGATATCTCCATCGTACAGTGCGACCTGTACTGCGACTTAAACGAAATTTCTCCTGATGATGTAAAGGTACCTGCTATGTATGTTGATATGCTTTACACAGACAGCCGTGAACAGAATCACATTATCGGACGAATCAAGAGAAATCAGTTGGAGGGTATGTAAGATGGATAACAGAAGATTTATTGCCAGAAGAGCTGCTCAGTATTTTAATGAAGGTGACACTGTTAATCTTGGTATCGGTATTCCAAGTGCCTGCAGTGATTTTGTAGATCCGACAATCGCTTTCCAGACAGAAAATGGTATGATCGGTGTCGGTCCTGTTGCTAAAAAACTTGCCATCTGCGATACTTATCAGAACGCAGGCGGCATCAACTTCGTACCGCTTATGGGTGCTTCCGCATTCGATACAGCTTATTCTTTCGCTGTTATCAGAAGCGGTCGTATGGCTGCCACTGTTCTCGGTGCCCTTCAGGTTGCTGAAAACGGTGATATCGCCAACTGGGCAAGTCCTGGCCGCGCATTCGGTATGGGCGGTGCTATGGACCTTTGCAACGGTGCAAGAAAAGTTATCGTTGCCATGGAGCTGACAACAAAGAAAGGTGAGCCAAAGATCTTAAAGAAATGTACTTATCCTTTAACAGCTCAGGGCTGTGTTAACCACATCGTAACAGAGCAGTGCGTAATCGATGTGACTCCGGAAGGTCTGAAACTGGTTGAGATCCGTGCAGGCAAGACACCTGAAGACATTCAGGCACAGGTTGAGCCAACACTGATCATCGCTGACGATCTGAAAGTGATGGAAGAAGAATAAGAGATGAAGGTTTGCTCAAGGTTTACTGAGCGCTGACCTGATGACAAAAATCCCCATGAAGCAGCACGTTTTTAGAACGTGAATCGTTTCATGGGGATTTTTTCACAGGTTCAACTGAATCAGTGGGACTGAGTGCAAATAAAAAAGGTTCGCAATCAACAACTTTATACAAGCTCAATCTGTGCATAATCTTTCTCAAACGTTTTGCATCCTAAAAACGCATTGTTTAAGAAAGAGAATGCAGCAGATGAACTGTCAAAGTTCCTGAAGCGAACCTTCTTTATTACAGAAACCTCAAGCCGAAGCGACCCTCGTTTTCCTATTCTTTTTTATCAGAAAATGCTCTGTCGGCTGCGGTACGTACCATTTCATCCCATGATGTGAAGCGGGTACTTTCTCTGACAAACCCATCAAACACTTCCTCATTATATACCATAATATCTGATTTCCAGTTTGTAAATACTGCGCTGGAAGACTGAAAATCTCTGAAAGCTTCAAAATTCGTCTCCGCCTGCATGAATTCATCGGTGAAAATTGTTTCCAGCAACTTCTTATCATCGGGAGACATTGGAATATACGCAAATGCCATTTTACTGATTCTCCGGATTCTCGTAGAACTCTTTAGCTTTCTGTTCTACATATGCACGCCACTTCGGATGGTCAGCTTCCATGCTAGGACGGATTACATTTTCAATACATCCTGGGATTTCACCATCAACAACCTGGCCTGTCTTGATTGTCAGGTAAAGACCTGTTTCTCCTGGAGGGCATCCTGGAATCCACATACCTTTATCTGCAAATCTCTTTGTACAGTTACCATGAAGGATGATCTTATCCTTTGGCTTATCAGGAATAGTATTTCTAGGACCTACAACGATTGTCTTATCAGAGTTTTCTTCATAGATACCCAGTGCTTTAAGTGTTTCCATGTTCAGTGCAAGCAGAGCCTGGCAGCTTGAGCATGCACCCTCGCAGCGGATATCATATTCTGGCCAACGGTCAGCCATGTTGCCAAGGTATGGAATCCACATCTTCTTGTAAACATCTTTCACCTGTTCACCAACAACTTCGATCTTGTCACGATCTGTTGTACCAAGACCAGCTTCATCAGCTGCTCTGAAGTAGTCCACCTGGTTTGTATCGATACCTACAACATCACATGCGATAAGGTCAAGAGCAACTGGATCATAACTACCCATGATGATACCTACTTCCAGAGGAGTTGGTGTATGTGGGCTGTAACCGGATGCTACATTGATAGCGTCTACGATGTTGATATCAGGACGTACTGCCCACCAAACATCCATCATAGCCATTGTCAGGTTCTGCTGATGCATCTGGGAATGTACCTGATCCTGTACAGTACCTTTGATGTTCTTTAATGCACAGCTGAATACCATGGAAGCATGTGCTTTCATGATAGGCAGGTTGATGATATGATCTGCTTCAAGCAGTAAACGAGGGATTTTACATCTCTTAATGTTGGATTTGTAACCTCTTACAGCTACATTAACAAGGTCTTTTTCAGCCTTGATATCGTAAAGTTCAACACCTTCTTCTCTTGCTACATCAGCCTGACCGGATACTTCGAAACATTCCATTGTATCACAGCCGATAGCTGCTGATTCTGCAACAATGATTCTTGAAGGCTGAGCTTTCTTAACTTCGCGGATAACTGCACGAAGTGTTTCAGGGCTTGTACATACAGCTGTATCCGGACCTTCTGCATGACCTGCATTTGGTTTCAGAATAACTGTTTCGCCTCTTTTAATCATGTTTGTAACGCCGCCAAGAAGATCGAATACCTTAGTGACACTTTCCTGGACAGTAGGTTCTTTCGCAATGGCTACAACTGCTTTTTTATCTTTTGCCATTAGTTAATTCCTCCCATTCATTTTATATGTATAATTAATTTTTATTATACTCCAACTCATTTAAAATTGAATTTTAGTAAGTACCGTATTTGTAAACACGGTCCGGTACATCATTCATATCATCTTTATCGATGAATACAACCATACGCACCTTGCTGCCATCACCCATATACCAGCGGGATGGAAATGCACAGATGACACATCTCTTACCTAAAACTTTATCTTCCTCCTGTATTGACTTGCAATTATTATTATAGTTTCTCACACCGCATTTGCAATGCATTTTATCTATATTTCGACAAAATGTTGATATCTTTTTCGAATTATGATATGGTTTAGTTATGAATTTTACATCAACATTCTGACGTTTGCTTAATTATATCAGCATTTTTGCTGATAGATTTATGGTAAAGGCATCACTTTTTGAAAGGAGCACTTTTGTTTATGGATATTAATCGACTTAACGAATTCATCACACTGGCCACGCTGCTGAACTACAGCAAAGCTGCCAACCAGCTTTATCTGACACAGCCTGCTCTCAGCCGTCATATTCATGATCTGGAACAAACACTGGGAACTCAGCTTTTCATTCGTGACACCCACAACGTGCATCTCACATCCGTCGGCGAAATCTTTCTCAAAGAAGCTCAGGAAATCATCCAGCGTTACAATCATGCCCTTGATCTGATCAAAGAAGTTTCTTCAACCTCCACCGGAGAACTGAAAATCGGTTTCCTTGGAACAGCTTCCCAGTCTTTCCTGTCGGATTTTGTCATGGGGTTCACCGCCAGCCATCCACAGATCAAGCTCTCTATGACCAGTGATGCCCTGGATATTCTTGTTAAACAGCTCAATGACGGTTTCACTGATCTTGCTTTCGTCACCCATGTAGATAAGAATTACCTCATCGGTCTTGAAAGTAAAACAATCATGAAGAGTCCGTTAATCGCAGTGATGCACCCAACGCATGCTCTGGCTAACCGTGACTCACTTTCTATCAAAGATCTGTCCGGGTTCCCAATGATCAATTTCTCACCTCAGGCGAATCCGATCACCAGTGACTTTAATAAACAGATTTTCAAGAAAGCCGGTGCCCAACTCAATATTGTACGAGAAGTCCCAAATATTGAAACCGCTGCTTTCTGCGTCAGCATCAACGAAGGGATCTTTATCATGCCCGAGTATCTGCGTTCTTCTATTGGCTCTCTCAGAACAATTCCTCTGTCAGACCCATTTGCCTATGTTACACTCAATCTTATCTGGAAAAAGAAAAATCCAAACATCTCCATTCCTGTGTTTGTTGACAGTTTCTCAACTTATATACAAAACAGAAATCCTAATCTGACACCTGATGATTAATCAGGGGGAGGGTTGGAGCAATTGCTTAGTGCAGTTGCTCCTTTTTTAATGTTTGTAACAATCAAGTAAACTAATATGTCGTATTCTGTATAGTATAACTTGCTTCAAGGTGAGTATAACAATTTTACCCTTCAAATGGAAATTCTATCTATAAAAAAGCGTTATGTAAAAAAAACATAACAATATTTCATGTTTTCACTGCTTTTTGGCATAGCATTTTTCACAATTTTCCCGTGCCAACTTTCATGCAGAAAGTGAAAGAACGATTATTCGTCTTTTGCATAAACCTGTTTGGAAACGACATTTCCCATCAAAGACGGACTATTGTATAATACACTTAAGCGAACAGCGAATAAAAAAACGCAAACATTAAATTAATTTTTAAAGAATGTATGTAAAACACAGGAGGTATTATTTATGTGCGACAATAAGCCAATGGCACCTTACGCCAAACTGCCGGAACTCGAAGAATACAAAGAATGGTTCAAAGACTTTGCTGACCTTTACCGTGAAGATGGTATCCTTCAGGTAACATGGAAGACAAACGATGGCCCTATGCACCACAGCGGTATGTCCCATCGTGCAATCGGTCAGTTAGTAAGAGTTCTTTCTCTTGACTTCAAGAACGAAATCATCATCTTCACTCATATCGGTGACAACTGGATGACAGAATCTGACCCTAACGGTTGGGAAACATATTCTGAACTTCCTACACAGCGTTTCCAGCATCAGTACTTTGATGATACAAACCTGATCAAGAACATGGTATTCGATCTTGATGTTCCTACAATCGGTGCTGTACCTGGTCCTGGTTTCCACTGGGATTCCGCTTTCTTAAGTGATGTGACTATCTGTACAGAAGATACTGTTATGGAAGTTCCACATGCCCAGGGCGGTCTGGTACCTGGTGATGCTATGGGTCTTATGTGCCAGCATTACTTTGGAACAAAACGTGGTAACTACTACATGATGACAACAAGACAGTTCACAGCTAAAGACATGCTTGATCATGGTATGGTAAGCGAAGTTGTTCCTAAGGGCAAAGCTGTTGAACGTGCTTGGGAAATCGCCCGTATGTGGAAACTCATGTCCTACGAAAACCGTACAATCATGTCCAACCTGGCTAAACGTCCTCTGAAGAAACTCCTTGTTGAGGATCTGAAGCTTCACACAGTCAGCGAACAGTATGGTTCTCTTCTTCGTATAGCTGCCGGTGATCTTGGTGACGAACATTCCGCACAGCAGGATGAAAAATACATCAGCCGTGTTAACGATTATCGTTACGCAACAACCGATATGCAGGAACCAATGACAGCTGAACATTGGGCTGGCATGGCTAACAGAGCAGCAGACTGGTTCAAGAAGGTTGAAGCAGGCGAAATCGAAAACCCATTCGATACAAGCAAGCCAGTAAAACCTTATCGTCCAGCTCCAGCTAAGAAATTAAATAAATAATAACAGCAATCGGTATTGATGACCGATTTCACCTCAAAGGCGGTCTTCCTTGACAGAAGATCGCCTTTTTATACAATTATCAGGAGGTATGATTATGTGTAACAATAAACCAATGGCACCTTACGCCAAACTGCCGGAACTCGAAGAATACAAAGAATGGTTCAAAGATTTTGCAGATCTGTACCGTGAAGATGGTATTCTTCAGGTAACATGGAAGACAAACGATGGCCCTATGCACCACAGCGGTATGTCCCATCGTGCCATCAGCCAGTTAGTAAGAGTTCTTTCTCTTGACTTCAAGAACGAAATCATCATCTTCACTCATATCGGCGACAGCTGGATGGTAGAATCTGATCCTAACGGTTGGGAAACATATTCTGAACTTCCTACACAGCGTTTCCAGCATCAGTACTTTGATGATACAAACCTGATCAAGAACATGGTATTCGATCTTGATGTTCCTACAATCGGTGCTGTACCTGGTCCTGGTTTCCACTGGGATTCCGCTTTCTTAAGTGATGTGACTATCTGTACAGAAGATACTGTTATGGAAGTTCCTCATGCTCAGGGAGGTCTTGTACCTGGTGATGCTATGGGTCTTATGTGCCAGCATTACTTCGGAACAAAACGTGGTAACTACTACATGATGACAACAAGACAGTTCACAGCTAAAGACATGCTTGATCATGGTATGGTCAGCGAAGTTGTTCCTAAGGGCAAAGCTGTTGAACGTGCATGGGAAATCGCTCGCATGTGGAAACTCATGTCCTACGAAAACCGTACAATCATGTCCAATCTGGCTAAACGTCCTCTGAAGAAACTCCTTGTTGAGGATCTGAAGCTTCACACAGTAAGTGAACAGTATGGTTCTCTTCTTCGTGTGGCTGCTGGCGATCTTGGTGACGAACATTCCGCACAGCAGGATGAAAAATACATCAGCCGTATTGCTGATTACCGTTACGCAACAACCGATATGCAGGAGCCAATGACAGCCGAACATTGGGCTGGTATGGCCGACAGAGCTGCTGAATGGTTTAAAAAAGTCGATGCTGGCGAAATCGAAAATCCATTCGATCCAAAGAAGCCAGTAAAACCATATCGTCCGGCTCCGGCCAAAAAACTGAATAAATAAAAAATAGAGTGCACTAGGTAATCTATGGCGCGCGTCCGCACGTCTCATCTTATCGAATGCACTCTTTCTACTTAACATAAGTGCTTTTCATCGCTGTTATTTTTGAATACTTTTCGCTTTTGAAAGTTCTTCGGGAAATTCTGCCGCCACGGTTCTGAGCATTGCTTTCGCATTCATATCAAAGGCTTCTCTCGGCCATGCGCCATCTGCCGCTTTCTTCCAGAAAACTTCTTCCATCTCAAGAATCTGCGCTTCCAGCGTCGGATAGGATGCCAGGATACGGATAATCTCATCTTTTGTTGCCGCAAGGCCTTTCTCCATATACTTCCAATAGCGTTCGTCCGGAATCACAAGTCCCCGGTGCGGCATATAAAGCTGCTTCGGATCTGCCTCTCTGGTACGGCGCAGACTGTCCACTGTCTTCTTATAGCTAATCAGGAATGCCGGTACATATCCCCCTTCAAAATCCCCTTCCAGACCGATCGTCTCAGATGAGATCATCACTTCATCATTAATCAGGAAGGATACCGAGCACTGTGTATGCCCAATCGTCTCGATCACTTCCACTACAAACTCACCCAACGCAATACGGTCGCCATCTTCAAGCGGCTTATCCGCATACAACAGCTCCCCTTTGTAATCGTCACTCTTCCATTCATGATGTGATTCTTCCGCTGCTGTCTTCGACATATGAAACATCATCTGCTGCACTTTCGTTTTCTCAAATATATGACAGGCATATTCCGCAGCGTACACTTTAATCTCCGGCCATTCCTGTCTAACATACGGAACTGCAGCCACATGATCATAATGGGAATGTGTCAGGAAAACGGCCCGCAACGGCTGCGTACCTAATATTTCTCTCACACGCTGTACAACGGTTTCACCATAGTAGGCCATCCCAGGGTCAAATAATATCGCTTCCTGCTCTCCCTGAACCAGAAAACAGGTTCCCTTAATATCTTCATCAATATAGTAAACTTTCACCTTTTTCTCCTTTTCATTATTTTCTAATCCTCTTTCAGGTTCGAATGTCTTTCGCCGATTATCCCGGCATTCACTGGTACTATTATAGCATCGCCGCACCACTTTCGCCAATTCATAATAGCCTCCTCATTATGTCAAATCCTCATAATCACCGGATTTACATATCACTTTGCCTTGAAGAAAAAAAGAAAAGCCGCAGAATCAAATTTCTTTAATTCTGCGGCTTTCTATACACGCATTGACTATACGACTATAGTCATTTTATTCAATTTACTGAATAGCTTTCTTTTCCTTTACAGCTACGATCAGGATACCACCGATAACAGCGATAACAGCAAATACCACGTAAGGTACTGTATAACCGCTTGTCATTGAACGCAGTACAGCAAGTACAAAGAATGAGCAGGATCTTACGATACCACAGATCATGTTCATGCAAGCATAAGATACGTTGAAGTCTTTACGACCGAATACCTGAGCTGCCAGGGATGGAAGGAAGTTACCGTTACCGCCGATAGCACCGCCGAGCATGAAAAGTCCAATGTACATGCAAGGTGTTGGAGGTGCGATCAGGAATGCGATACCGATAAAGTACCAGATACCGAACATCAGGCAGGCTTTCTGTGTACCAAGTTTCTGGTCAACAACACCCCATGCCCATGAACCGATCATACCGATAACAGCAGCGATTGTCAGCATAGACAGAGCGCCTGTTAATTCATAACCTCTTGCAGCCATAAAGTAGCTGACTAACTGAGACATAATACCTACAGTAGCAAGACCGAAGAAGCCGGCGCCAAGACCGAAGATCCAAACATATTTATTCTTAAGAGCACCAGCATAGGAAACCTTTTCCATTTCCTTTACGCCTTCTTCTTCTGCCTTGATGATTGCAGCAATTTCAGGGTCATTATCCGGATAGCAGCCAGCTTCTTCAGGTGTCGCTTTTACAAAGATACCAAGTAAGATAGCCAGAAGAATAACAACACCACCAAGGATGGATAAAGCACCGGAAATCTGGAACTGGCCTGAAAGACCTGACAGAATCCAGTTAATTAATGCAGATGCAAGGTTCATACCAATTGTTGTGATACCCATAACGATACCTTTTTTTGTTGGGAACCAGTTAGCGCAGATTGCGAAACCACAGTTGCAAGCAAAAGCATTGATGAATGTAACGATACATACAAGTGATACTGCGTACATTGCGATGTTTACGGAGTTACCGTAAGCGATCATACTGATACCGGCAAGCACCATTGTAATGATAGTTGTCTTTTTAAGACCTGCCTTTTCAATAAATGCAGCCCATAATACACAAGCAAACAATGCGATAATGGATGCTGGTGTTGAAATAGATAACAGAACATCCGGGTTCCAACCATGATACTCTGCCATCATAGGTACGATTGTGTTCAGACCATCAACTGTAATACCTGTCATAAAGAACAGCATGACGATTTCAAAACCGATAACAGTCCAGCCTTTTGTACCAAAATTATAACTTACTTTGTTAAGATCGACGTTCTTTTTATTATCACTCATGATCTTAAATCCTCTCCTTCATGTTCATGCATAATCGTGCAAAAAATAACTTTGTTGCAAAATAGCGTTTAAAAATAAATTCTCCCTTGCGCGCTTTTTTGGAATCATTTAATCTTGAGATTATTTTAACAAACTATAGCAAATAATGGAAATTCACTTTATGTTTTGCTTTTATAACAAATGGTTATAACAAATTCTGCATTTTATTCGTTTTTTCGATAACCGTGCCAACTTTTTACAAAGCGTATAGGCCTATTCAAAATCCTTTTCATGATTTCGCTGTAAGCAGTTGGCGAGCGAACCTTTTTTAGATTATACTAATAACAGATGAATTTCAACGATATGATTTTTTCAAAGGAGGATTTACAATGAATTACGTTAATACAGTAACAGGTCCTGTGGCTGCTTCTGAACTTGGCCGTACACTGATGCATGAACATTTCTTATTCGGTTTCTGTGGTTTCCAGGGTGATGCCACACTCGGTGGTTTTAAAGAAGAAGAATACACAAGAGACTGTCTGAAAGCGGTTGATGATGCACGCGCATATGGTATCAATACAATTGTTGACGCAACCACCAACGAATGTGGTCGTAACGTACGTTTTCTGAAAAAGATTTCTGATATGACAGGCATGAACATCATCTGTTCTACCGGTTATTACTTCCAGGCTGAGAGTGCTTATGCTTACTGGAATTTCAGAAGAGGCTTCGCTAACATTGAAGAAGAAATCTACGAAATGATGGTTACTGAGCTTACAAAAGGAATCGAAGGCACAGATATCAAAGCCGGCGTCATCAAACTGGCCAGCAGCTTCAATGAAATCACACCTACAGAGGAAATCTTCTTCAAAGCCGCTGCACGTGCTCAGAAGGAAACAGGATGCGTTATCATTACCCACACACAGCTCGGTACAATGGGACCAGAACAGGCACAGCTCTTAATTGCTAACGGTGCTGATCCGTCCAAGATCGCCATCGGTCATATGTGCGGCAGCACGGATGTTGACTACCACGAGGCCGTTCTGAAGCAGGGTGTTTACGTCAACCTTGATCGTTTCGGTCTTGAAGGCGAACTTTTCCATACACCGACAGATGAACAGCGTATGGATCTGATTAAAACGCTTTCTGACAAAGGCTACGGCAACAAGATCCTTCTCGGCCACGACTCTGTCAATGTCAACCTCGGCCGTGGTCTGATCATGACACCATTTATGCAGGAAGCTATGAAATGGGCCAATATCACAGATATCGGTGCCAGAGTTCTTCCTGGTCTTGCAAAACGCGGCATGACAGAAGAACAGATCGATGCGCTTCTTGCAGCTAACCCAATGACTATCTTCGGCTAGCCTATTAATAAGGAAGGCAAGAATGAATACACACGCTTACACACCGATGCATATACAGAATCTGATTAACCGTACGGCTATGGAAGCGAATATTCTGCCCCTGACATCCAGATGTGATTCTGCATGTATTTTCTGCAGTCATCAGAACAATCCGCCCCAGGTACAGGTGCTCTCCGTCGGGGAACGCTCCCTGGCGGATATTCTGGATACCATGCAGTATCTGGATCCAGCAAGGACAATCACCATCGGTGAATCCGCAACAAACATTATCGAAGGCGAACCGACCTCTCACAAAGATTTTCTGAATGTTCTTCAGATTTTACGCCAACGTTTTCCACAAACACCTGTCAGCATCACAACGAACGGACATCAGCTGACAAGAGCGCTCATCGCCCAATTAAGCAGACTGATGCCTGTGTATATTAACCTTTCTATGAACAGTTCATCCGTCACCTGCCACAGACAGCTCATGCGGGATTCTGAAGAAAAAGCAAACTGTGCCATTGCCGCCATTGCTTTACTGGATGAATATCGTATTCCTTTTTCCTGCAGTATGGTCGGTATGCCTAACATCACCGGCACGGATGATATGCGTCAGACAATCCGGGATATCGCGCACTACGGTGCTGATTCTATTCAGATTTTCATGCCGGGATTTTCCTCCCATATAAAAAAGAATATTTTTCCGGATCCGGATCATATCTATGCCGAGCTCAAAGCGCTCGTTGATGAAGTTGCGCCTCAAACCGAGTGCCCGGTTCTTTTAGAGCCGTCTTATGTTCAGGATCTTCGCTGCATGATCAGCGGCGTTCGGAAAAACTCTCCCGCATGGCAGGCGGGACTTCGCAAAGGAGACGAAATTCTGACCGTCAACGGTGAAACACCTTACTCAAGAGTCGCCGCTTACGGCTATCTGAATGGTCCCGGCACACGCACAGTCACTTATCGCTCCAGTCAAACGGTGCTCGAAGCCACATGGCAGAATACGTCGGACGGCTCCTGTGGGATTGCCATGGAATATGATTTTGACCCGAACAGAGCCGATTATATGAAAAAAGCATTAAGTGACGCACCAGGCAAGGTTCTTTTACTTTGTTCAGAGTTTGCGTATCCGCTGATGCAAACTGTGCTGTCTGGGATGGCACTTCCAGAAGACGCATGGGATCTGATTTATGTACCGAACATTACCTTTGGCGGCACAATCCGCGCAGCCGGTCTGCTCTGCTACGATGACTATGTTCAAGCCGTCCGGGATTATTGTGATCATCATACACCCCCGGACGCTCTGGCTGTCCCGGGAGAAAGCTTTAACTATCTCGGCCTTGATCTGACCGGACATCATTATTCAGAAATCGGTAAGTCCTTTCATTTACCTGTCGCATTGATGTAATGCCGCTACTTTTCTGAATTGCTACACGATTATTTATAACGATTATTTACAGGAGATTTTTATGAGTCATAAAACTGTTATTTGCTTTGCTATCTGGACCAGCTTCTGGTCTGCACTTTTTAATCACTTTTACACTGTTTACTTTGGTTCATTCGGTGTTCCATGGATCATGTTTGTCTGCATGGCCATCTACTTCGGTATGGGCGGCACACCAAAACAGGTACCGGGTATGATTCTTTCCGCATTCTGTGGTCTGGCATGGGGACAGTTCGACTTCATCCTCATCAACTTCTTCGGCGGCACATGCCATATGTCTGCTGAAATGGCCAGCTTCATGGCCATCCTCGTTGGTACAGCCATCACCATGTACATTCATATCAAACTGCTTGGTGCAACACCGCTTGGCTTTATGCCGTTTATCTTTGCCGGTGTCTGCCTGACATTCTCACAGGGCGGCGGCAACGTGGCAGGACTTGCCTTCACATTATTTGTCGGTATCATCCTGGCGATGATCTGTGGTCTCGGACTGACCTACTGCTCAAAGAAATTTGATTCGGCCGAGAATACGAAATAGTTTTTCTAAATCAAACGTAAAAAATATCCATCCTTTCTCACTGCAAACGCACGTCTTACGCCGTGAAATGTTTGCCGCGAGAAAGGATGGATATTTTTTACTGTTTTTTGATGACTTGACATATATAGTCGATACCAATCGGATCACGTATTCTCTTTAGCCGCAGATAGCACCCATATCAGCAACAATCGCCTCACCATTAATCATACCGGACATATCCGATGCCAAAAACAGTACCAGGGCTGCCACTTCATCTACAGTTCCGAGCCTTCTCTGAGGAATCGTTTTCAGTACATGATCTCTGAATTTTTCATTTTCAAATTCAGCTTTATTAATCTCCGTCACCACATAGCCCGGGCAAACAGCGTTTGTCTGGATACCGTAACGACTCCATTCAAGGGCCATGGTCTTCGTCAGATTGATCACACCGGCCTTGGAGGCACCGTAGAGTGAAAGTGCGCTTGTGCCTTTTAAGCCGCCAACAGAAGCAATATTGATGATCTTTCCGCCCTTTTCGGATGCCTTCATCACAGCTGCCGCTGCCTTGGAAGCAAACAAAACACTTCTGAGATTCGTCTCCATAACCATGTCGTAATCTTCCACGTCCAGATCAAGAATCTTTTTCGTAATCGCGACACCGGCACAATTAATCAGAATATCCACGCCACCAAAAGTCTCCGCTGCACCTGCAATCAGGGCATCGATCTCATCAATATTTCTTACATCGGTACGAATACCCTTACCATGACCGCCCGCAGAAGTAATCGCCTCTGCAACAGCAGTACATTCATCCTCATGTCTTCCGGCCACAACCACATTGGCGCCGCACTGACCAAAAGCCAGCGCAATTGCTTTACCGATACCCTTTGTACCGCCGGTAACAACCGCCGTCTTGCCAGCCATATCGTAGGATGCCATCTTCACAGGCCCATTCATATTTACCATTTCAATACCTCCTATTCCTTCAATAGTCCACCAATTAATATCTGCTTATAAAAGCAGCTCCAACTATCAACTGTTTCAAAAAATCACTCACATTAACAACAAACTAATCGCAAAAAGGGAGCTGCTGTGACAAATTTATCCTGTCTGACAGCAGTTCCCTTTTGATAGGCAACAGATAATTTCAAAACTCATTTTTCTGGATAAACGTAAAAAATTATTTTGAAATTATCTGTACCGTTTTTTAGAATTTATGATGCAGTTTAAGGATATCGATTAGCATCTTATCTCTGTACTGAGCGATTTCTGCATTTGTATGGCCCACTTCATCTGGAAGATTTTTCATAATCTCATCCATTTCCTTCTGAGCCTTTGTACCGTAATCGGCAGGAATTGTATCCCATGCAGCGATATCTGCGCAGAGGTTAAAGCCACCTGCCAGCATATCCATCATACCTTTAAGACCATCTTTGTTGCCTAACTGCATGATCATGTTATGGCCAAAGATTGCCCATCTGATAGCAGGGCCAAATGTCAGAGCCTTATCAGCTTCTTCTACTGTACAAACGCCTCTTTCAACAAGGTCAACCATTTCACGGAATACAGCAAGCTGCAGTCTGTTGCAGATGTAACCTGGGCAGTCTTTCTTCAGAACGATTGCCTCTTTGCCAAGAGATTCATAGAATTCTTTTGCAAGTTCAACATTTGCTTCGTCTGTCTTTTCTGTCTTCGTGATTTCTACGAGTGGGATAAGGTGTGGTGGGTTGTAAGGATGACCGCCAACACATCTTTCAGGATGTACAGCATGTTCTGTAATCTGTCCAAGAGGAAGACCTGATGCAGATGTAGCTACGATTGCATCAACCGGCGCATACTTTTCGATTTCAGCAAGCATGCTGTGTTTGATTGGAAGTCTTTCAGGACCGGATTCCTGAATAAACTGAGCATCCTTTACAGCTTCTTCCATGCTTGTTGTAAACTGGATTCTTGCAAGAACCGCATCCTTGTCTTCAATTGCACCGTTTTCAGCAAGGAATTCAAGGTTGCTTACGATTGTCTTCTTATCGTTTGCAAGACAATCATCATTAATATCATAAAGTTTTACGTTCAGGCCCTTCATTGCGAAGAGAACAGCCCAGCTACCGCCGATTACACCGCCGCCGATACCGGCAACATTCTTAATATCTGCTACTTTCATTATTCACACCTCTGTAAAAAAGTTCATTTAAAAGTTTCTTTATTAAGCCGCCCAAAGCTGGCATCATAAAATGTCAGCTCTGAACGATTCTACATTTACTTTTATCTTACAGTAATTCAAATACTGCTGCTGCGCCCATACCGCCGCCGATACACATTGTAACAAGAGCTGTTGTCTTCTTGTTATCCTGAAGGTAATCAAGTGCTTTACATGTAAGGAATGCACCTGTAGCGCCCATTGGATGACCAAGAGCCATAGCGCCACCGTAAGGGTTAACCTTTTCTGGGTTCATCTTAAGGACTTTGATACATGGAATAGCCTGAGCAGCGAAAGCTTCGTTCAGTTCGATGACATCCATATCATCAATTGTCTTGCCGGCACGTTTCAGAGCCTTTGGTACAGCATAGATCGGTCCAAGACCCATCATTGTTGCGTCACAGCCTGCAACGCCGAAGGATACCATCTTTGCAATTGGTTTGATACCAAGTTCTTTTGCTTTGTCAGCAGCCATTAATACAACGAATGCTGCAGCATCAGATGTCTGTGAAGAAGTAGCAGCTGTAACTGTACCGCCTTCTTCAGCCGGGATGAAGCAAGGTTTAAGACCTGCAAGTATTTCCATTGTTGTTGTTGGACGGATACCTTCGTCTTCTGTAACAACTTTTTCGTTGCCATCCTTGTCAACAACCGTTACAGGGATGATAGATGGAGCAAGTTTGCCTTCCTTCTGAGCTTTTGCAGCTTTCATGTTGGATTCGTAAGCCATACGGTCCATTTCTTCTCTTGTTACGCCGTAGTTCTTAACGATGTTTTCAGCTGTCATACCCATGCTCATGTAAGCACCTGGTGCATGCTCATTTAACCATGCATCCTGAAATTCTACAGGATATGGTGCGTATGTATCTGTCATACTTTCAACACCACCGGCTACGATAACATCACCCTGACCGCAAGCGATTGCATTGGCACCTGTTGCGATAGCCTGAAGACCTGAAGAACAGAAACGGTTAATTGTATGACCTGCTACGCATTCCGGCAGTTCTGCTCTTGCGCAAACACTCTTAGCAATATTCATAGATGTTGTACCGTGCTGTACTGCACAACCCATGATAACATCTTCGATTTCAGAACGATCTAACTGAGGCACTTTGTCCAGTACACCCTTTAAAACCTGTGCGGAATATTCGATTGGGTGAGTACCTGCGAAAGAACCTTTTCTTGATTTACAAACTGCTGAACGACCATATGCAACAATAACAACTTCTCTGCTCATTTTGCAAAACCTCCTAATAATCTTTATGAAATCATTCGTGATATCTGTTGAAACGATATCTTGCTTTCCGTATTTCTTTTCATAGTTAGCATACCACATTTCTTTTTGACACTGAAATAACCCTTTTCGGCACGTTTATACAAAAACTGAATAACCATAAATATGGTAGAAACGGGCTTTTGGCACGCAGTGTCTTTTTTAGATCAGACAGCGATTTCGCCGTAATTTCCACCTAATCGAAAAAAGGCACCCGATTCATTACTGAACCGGATGCCCGAATTTCAATTAGTCTGTGATATATGGCATTAAAGCGATATGTCTAGCTCTCTTGATAGCTGTTGTAAGCTTTCTCTGATGTTTAGCACAGTTGCCTGTGATTCTTCTAGGAAGAATTTTACCTCTTTCAGAGATATATCTCTTTAACTTGTTTGTATCTTTGTAATCAATAACTGCATTCTTATCTACACAGTATACACATACTTTTTTTCTTCTACGCATAGGTCTTCTCTTCATCTGAGTGCCTCTGCCTTCTTCTTTATTGTATGGCATATCAAAACCTCCTTCTCAAATTCAATTCTTTCTGTTATTCATTCATAACAGATCATGTCCTATTTTAGCTGAATGGCAATTCCTCATCAATGCCATCCGGAATGTTCATAAAACCATCCGATGGTGCCTGACTTGGTACAGGTCTGCCGGACTGCTGATAACCACCGCCATAATTATTATTGGCTGCAAAATCACTGCTGTTGCGATCACTTGCTGCTTTGCTCTCGGCAAATTCCTGTTCTTCAACAATAATATCTGTTGTATAGACTCTCACACCGTCTTTGTTGGTGTAACTGCCTGTCTGGATTCTGCCTGTGATCACAATGCGAATGCCCTTATGAAAATACTTCTCTGCGAACTCAGCCTGACGGCCAAAAGCAACGCAGTTGATAAAATCGGCATCCGGCTCACCGTCACGCTTAAATGTACGGTTCACTGCCAGTGAGTAACGGGCAACTGCTGTTGAGCGCTCACCCTGTGAATATCTGATCTCCGGATCTCTGGTTAATCTTCCCATCAAAATAACTTTATTCATTTAGACTTACCCCTTTTCTAATTAAGCGTCCTGTCTAATGCATAAGTATCTGATTACATTCTCCATAATACGGACACGCTGTTCAACTTCGTTTGGACAGTTTGAATCGGATTCGAAAGTGATGAAGTAGTAGAAACCTTCTTTCATCTTCTGAATTTCGTAAGCAAGTCTCTTCTTGCCCCATTCGTCAACGTTAGTAACAACGCCACCAAAACGAGCGATAACTTCCTTGATCTTCTCGATGCTTGCTGCTCTTTCTTCATCTTCGATCTTTGTAGTAAGAACTACTGCTAATTCGTATTTGTTCATGCTAGTGCACCTCCTTCTGGACTTCACGGCCCTCCCATTGCGGAGAGCAAGGAATTAATTTATAACATATCACAATTCACTAGTCTATCATATAAATTCAAGCATTGCAAGTATTTTTTATCCTAGTTCTTTTAAAAATTTGTCCTCAAAAACTTTTATTCAGCAATTGACACATAATGACAAATTTTTTAATTCGATTCTGATATACTCGTTGCATAAAACAATCAAAACAGATTATAATATAAGGAGGAAGTATATGTCAAAAACCAACTTAACACCAGCAAACGCCTATACATATGGAGGGAATCTTGCTATGTCATTACCAAGTAACACGACTTACACCGCAGATGATTATTGGAATCTTCCAGATGGAGAACGAGCCGAATTAATCAATGGTCAACTTTATGCACTGGCTTCACCAAGCAGAATGCATCAAAAACTCATCATTGAGCTTACTTTTTATTTTCAACAATATATTAAATCCAACAACGGTGACTGCGAAATTTATGCAGCTCCTTTTGCTGTCAATTTAAACGCCAACGACCAAACTTTTGTAGAACCAGATATTTCTGTCATCTGTGATCCTGACAAGCTTAGTGACAGGGGCTGTGAAGGCGCACCAGATCTTGTGATTGAAGTTGTATCGCCAAGCAGCCGTCGAATGGACTATATCAGGAAAATGGCACTTTATGCCGATGCCGGTGTCCGGGAATACTGGATCGTTGATCCTGCTACCGAACAGACGACACTCTACCGATTTGAAGAAACAGATGCACCTGCCATTATTCCCTTTAATCAGGACATCCCGGTTGGCATCTATGAAAATCTGCAAATCAATATCGCAGACTTACTCCAATAAACAGCATTCAAGCTTTTAACAGTCTGGTGGTATCAGAATCCCGGCAAACGTTTGGCGATGAGCCTGTTTGCCGGGATTCTGATTACCACAGACTAAAAGCCTGGGACTTTGATCTATCTCACGATTTTAACTTCTTCTCCATCTCGCTCCAACCTGCGGATATTCTTTTCCACCAGCTTGCATTTTACCTTCAACAAGGGGCATAACCTTCTCTTCTTTTGTTGAAAGCATTATTCCTTTTGTAAAAATTTCTGTTCTTTGATTCCAATTATCCAAAGGGAATGCCCATAAAGATTCCGTTGATACTTGTCCACCACTTCGCTTAATGTTAATCTCATTCATCTGACCACTTTCTAAATTTAAATATCCTTTAAGAAGCTTCTTACTTACTATACGATTCACAACAGCCAAAAGTCACAACAATTTATAAAAAAACAACCAATTGTCATCCGGCCTAATATATGTTACATTGTAAATGTTTGGTTCGTTTTTTACATAACAAATGCAAATATATTACGTATCGACCTTGAAATCATTAATTTTATGTCAGGTGCTTCTGTCACGGCCGGCATTTGGATGCTGTATTTTGGCATCCTATGTGCCGCTGCCAGTGATAGACAACGGGAGTGTTAAAATTTTCGTAACTGTTCAGAACCAATGTCATTAAGTTAAGCTTTAGGTACAAGACCCCAGCAACAGTCTAACCTGTTTTTTATATACTACTTGGCAAAAAATCCTGGAGCCTTTTCGAAACATCCGGAGAAAGATTTTTCCAGAAATTTAATTCCAATTATGCTTTTTCTCTTTATCGCGGAAGATATCAGTTGCTTGCCTGTGACGGTTCATCCTTTACTTTTACAAGAAACCAGAAAGATATTGACTCTTATTATGATCCGGATGGCAGATCCATCCGGGGATATAACCAGATCCATGCATTCAACGTATTTGCTCATGCCATAGAAAGAAAATCTTATTTTTTAATCCGGGCAAAAGATGTAAATGTTCACCGGCTTCTTGGCAGGGACTTTCTTTCGGAAGATTCCTTTGATCTTCAGGTAGAGCGGATACTTACACGCTCCCAGTCAAAAAAGAAGTGGTGTCACCCGGAGCTGGAAGACCGATACCTTTTCAATCGAAGAAATAAAAATGCTTTACGGACTCCGCTGGGGAATCGAAACTTCTTTTCGCGAATTAAAACATGTCCTTGGTGCGAAAAACTTTCATGCAAAGGAACGTGAGTATATCGAAATGGAAATATGGGCACGCCTGATCCTGTATAATTTTTGCTCAATTATTACAGCTCATGTAGTTATTGAACAAAAGGACAAGGAGCGAAAACATGCTTATCAGGTGAATTATACGATTGCCTACCAGGCATGCCATTATTTTCTTGGTTTGCATGATGGGCAAGAAGCACCAAATATAGAAGGCCTGATCAGGCAGAATATACTACCTGTCAGGCCTAATCGGAACTATGCGCGCCAGCATAGATACCGTGTCCCAGTCAGCTTCACTTCTTAACTTAATGACATTGCCCGTGTACAGTAACATTTTTGCAGGTTATCCACAAGAGTTCTCACATTGCCCTGCTTTTTCCCCTGTTCTCTCCCCCATAGAACAAGTCAAGGCCGACTGCAGCGTGAATTATCCACCTGCAATCAGCCTTAACTAACTATAAGATCACTGCATCATAAACCTCTTCCGGTTTTGCTTCCAGAAGTCTTTTTGCCATATCCCGCTTCATCTGTGCCAGGATCACCTCTTCTTCCTCGGTGCGGTTTGGTTTTCTTGCCATCTCAATAAAATCCTGACGTACAAAGCCCGGGCGAATGGTGACAACCACCGTCTTTCCTCTGTAGCTGAACCGGAAATAATATCTTCCATGGGGGCTTTCCAGAATGCCTGCTGCCTCCGGCAGATCTTTGTCCACATGGATCCGTCCGTCAGTAACGCAGCGGGTCACCATCTCGAAAGCATCACGTCCTCCAGGACCCGGAAATGCGGTGACGAGCTCGATCTCCCTGCGCTCCAGAAGTTTTCCGTCATCAAGCTGCGGAAACGCTCTCTGCATGACCTGAAACGCATGTGCTACACCGCCCGGATATCCTACTCCGTGATACTTTAACAGGTCCTCGAAGCTGAATTCAAGTTTCTGTCCCTTTTCAAGCACTGTAATCTTTTCCATTTTTATTTCTCCTTTTTCTTAAGATTCCTCATGTATTATTTCTGTCTGTTGTCCAGAATTTCAGAGACCTGTTCATCTGTCAACTCATACTGATAAACAAGCTCAAAGAATTCCTTCACTTCCTCTTTCATGTCCATATTAGCGAAAATATCCGGGTACTGGATCTTTGCAGCCCACTTGACCATGAGCGGTGTCTCCACACCTGCCGGATCCCAACGGTAAGCGCCGATCGGGATTTTATAGACCTGATGATTCTTCACTGCATTGATAACGGACCAGTCTCTTCCTTCCTGTTTATTCTCAAGAAGATCAGACGGCATCAGATCTGAATGGTTTCCAATATAGATAATATCCGGATTCCATAAAAGCATCTGCTCCATATCAACCTCTGCCATTTTTCCCGTCAGATCTTCCGCCGGATTTTTAGCTCCGCTCGAAATCATCCAGTGGTCATACTGTTTTACGGACACATTCATATCACTGTAAAGCTCAACGACTGTCGGTTTGTCCTCTTCTGACACATCGGCAAGGCATGAGGTGACCTCCTCGATTCCCTCGTCAATATACTGCACCAGCTGCTCTCCGCGCTCTTCTTTCTGGCAAACAGCTGCAATGATCTGAAGATTTTCTTTTACACTGTCCAGTTCCGCGCTTCGAAGTGCCACAACTTTAAGTCCCGCGTTTTCCATCTTCTCGATTTCCTTGTCTTTCGTCGAATAGATGAATATAACATCCGGGCGCAGTTTCAGGAGTTCCTCAACATTTACTGTGGAATCCTTTGTGCACCAGTCTGTCTCTGCATTTTCCAGCTGCGGGTACATGTCCTTCAGCACGCTTTCATTGTACGCTGTGATGGAAGATGGGTTGCA
Organism: Coprococcus intestinalis; assembly: GCF_023656595.1. Classification (NCBI taxonomy): domain Bacteria; kingdom Bacillati; phylum Bacillota; class Clostridia; order Lachnospirales; family Lachnospiraceae; genus Coprococcus; species Coprococcus intestinalis. Next base: position 97,818 of record NZ_JAMOKJ010000008.1, read on the forward strand.
GCCGACGATATTGTCCGTTGCGCCCTCGATCGCATAGTAGATGGACGGGAACGGCTTGCCGACTGTGGCAACACGTTCCGGGACCGCATCAAATTCGATTTTCTTTCCGCGCACGTCTGTGACTGTATAGCTTCCGCTCTCCGTCTCAGCTGCCGCTTCTGTCTGCGTCTCAGGAACTGTTGTCGCAGCCGCTTCTGTACTCTGACTGGCATTGTTTCCGCTGCAGGCAGTCAGCACAAATGCAGCAGCTCCCGCTAAAACGAAGCCCATCATTTTTCTCATGTCTTTATTCCTCCGTTTGTTTTCTAAATTTATAATGCTATATGAATATTTAAATGCTTAAAGGATAAACCTCCATCAGATCTGCCGCCTCTTCCCGCAGGATATACGGTCTCTGGCGCAATCCTTTTCCAGTGTCGATCCGCTCTTTAAGAGAAGTACCTCTGATTCTCTCTTTCAGACATGTCTGCACTTTTTGCAGTTCCGCCTCACTGTAAGGCGCTTCTTCCAGAACAGATAATGCCTCATCGATCTGTTCCTTTGAATTAAAGGTTCCCAGAACGGAATGTACCCATGGGATCGACAGCACATAGCTGTAAGCCGCCTGCACGAGACTCTGATCTTCCCGGATCCGTATCGCGTCAAAAATATGGGAATATTTCAGAATATCTCCCGTTGCCAGCGGATTCATGGCTATGGTTCCCGCCCCGCTTTCCCATGTTGCTTTCAGTCCGTCCGCCCGGTACGCGCTGTTGACCACATTGAACCCCTGCACACTGTAGTCAAAGGGATACTCTTTTACGATCGGTTCGAGTTCCTGATTTTTCATATGCGCGGAGATCGCGATATGTTTTATCAATCCCTCTTCTCTGGCCCTCTCCATCTCTTTGAGTGCTCCATATGCCTTCGCGCCGCTCCATTCTACGCCGCTTTTAACTCCCCAGAGGCAGGTAAACGCATCGATGCTGTCCACACCAAGCCGTTTCAGGGAATTTTCCAGATCCCGTCTAAATGTTTCATGATCTCCTGCATGTGTCTTTGACATGATGAAGAACGGGCGGCCTTCCTTTTTCATTTCTTTTACCGCCTCTCCCAGGATCAGTTCCGAATATCCTTCCCCGTAGGTGACGGATGTCTCAAAAAAATTGATTCCTTTTTTATAGGCATATAAGAAGTTTTGAACATGTTTGTCCATATCTGCCGGATCGTTCAGATGATGGGTCCCCATGGAAATTCTGGACACGGAAATTTCTGAACGTCCTAAAACTGTATACTTCATTTTTCTCTCCTCTCTTCCTCATCTTCCCGGTCATTGTCAGTGATCCGGTAAGGTGCGATCGTTCGGTAGGTTCTTCCTTCCGCTGAAAAATCCAGAATTCTGGCATGCGTCTGGAAAAATTCTTCCACATTGTTTTCGGTAATGATCTCCGCCGTGTCTCCAAACTTCTGCCGATAATTTTGTCCCAGCAGCAACGTCTTATCTGACAGCTGCAGCGCATGGGCCGGGAAATGTGTGTTGATGATGCAGGCCGTATTCTTTTCCTGATTGATATACGAGATCGCGTCCAAAACCCGCAGCTGGTTCTTCATGTCCAGATTTGACTCCGGCTCATCTAAGATCAGAAGTTTCGGTCCTGAGACCAATGCCCGCGCAAGCATTACCATCTGCAGCTCGCCGCCGGACAGTTCGTTGCAGTACCTCCCAGCGAGTTTTCCGACACCCAGTTCCTTTAGCATCTCATTAGCCCGGTCAAAATGATCTTTTTTCGGGGTATAGAAGAAACTGTTCTCTCTGTCGAGCCCCATGACGACCATTTCCAGAACTCCATAGGAGAATGCGCTCCGTTTTGCCTGCGGCACATAGCTGATCTGTTTCCAGAGTTCTTTATCGGAATATGCGTTTAAATTCTTCTCAAGGATCCGCGCCTCTCCCCTGTTCCATGGCAGAAAACCCATGATGCATTTTAGAAGAGTCGTTTTTCCCACACCGTTCGGACCTAAGATCGTCATGATCTTCTGCTCCTCCAGGCAGAATGAGATATTCCTCAAGATTTCCCTTTGTCCATAAGAAAAACTGCCATTTTTTACTTCCAGTATCATTCCCTGCCTCCTGACGTTTTTCTGAGGATCACGGCAAAAAATGGAGCGCCGACCATCGCTGTCAGAATGGATAGCGGAACCTCTCCCGCTGTTGCCGCCCTGGCTGCCGTATCGATCAACAGCAGGTAGATCGAACCCATAAGAGCACTTGCCGGAATCAGTGTCCGGTGGTCATTTCCGATCAGAAGTCGCGCAATATGGGGAATCACCAGCCCGATCCATCCGATGATGCCGCAGACGGACACGGTGACCGCAGTCATGATCGTCGCGATCAGGATCACGGCGAGACGAAGCTTTTTGACGTTGATTCCTAAAGATCTGGCTTCCTCCTGTTCCAGTGAAAGCAGGTTCATCTTCCAGCGAAGGATCATGGCCACTGCCAGACACGGAATCTCAATTGCTGCGCAGAGCAGGACATCCCTGTATGAGACATTTGCCAGACTTCCCATCAGCCACATGGTGATCGTCGGAAGCTTGTCCTCCGGATCCGCGATGTACTTGATAAAAGAAACTAGCGCATCAAACATGGACTTCACAATAACGCCCGATAGCACCAGCACGAACAGTTCGCTGCGCCTCTTGATGCGTGATAGGTTCAGAACGATCACCACTGCCAGAAGGCCGCAGCCGAGTGCGATCACCTGTGTAGCAGCCATGCCGCACGATAACAGGATCGCTAACGCCGCGCCAAATCCAGCTCCCGAAGAGACTCCGAGAATATCCGGGCTCACGAGTGGATTTCCGAAAACGGCCTGATAAATCGCGCCAGAAACAGAAAGCCCTGCCCCCACCAGAATTCCCATAAGGATTCTCGGAAGGCGGATACTCAGTATAACACTTGACTCGTATACATCCATTCCATCGGTCTTTCCGATGAACGATCTCCCTATAATTTCGAATGCCCGAAACGGACTGATCGGATAGCGTCCTACACAGATCAGTACCAGAAACAGGACGATCAGAGCGATGGTCATGATGAACATCACCGGTCTTTTATTATTTTCCAGAATTCCTCGATCCATTGTTGTCTCCTTACACATAGCTCATTGGTTAGTTGCCATCAATTAGATATAACTAACTATACATCATTTTTCGAATTTTGTAAAATAAATAAAATTGTTCATTTATAAATAAAAGCTATGATAAATTAAAAATGAGCCCCGGCACATTCTCACGCCGAGCGCCGGCGCTTGCGACAATCTGCATCTTCGTGCGGGTGCGCATCAAAATAGGCGGCCCGCTATCGGACCGCCCCGTAAAATTTCATGATCTCTTTTATAAACTGCTGCACTTCTTCCTGCTTCCAGCTGTCTTTTGTCCAAGCAATGCAGATTGGAACAGGCTTATCGCCTTCCAACTGTTTCCCAACAATTCCATCATTCTGACGGATCGCCTCCGCCGGAAAGTATCCTGTCGCCATATTTGCGGCGATCATCTGAAGCGCCGTGCTTTGCTGGTCATATCTCCATGAGACCTGCGGTCCCTCCTCATAACCTGCCTGTAAGAACATCTGCCGTAATGCCTCTGTTTTGTGATGGTCGTGTTTTGTGGATACCATCTTTTCTTTCGCGATCATCGGTACTGTGATCCGCTCTTCATGTGCCAGCGCATGGTTTTTCGAGACACAGTACAGCATTTCTGTAGTCTTAAGTTCCGCCCATTTCAAATCATTTTCCATTGGATCTCCACCGTGATTCAGGACCAGAACGGCATCCAGCTTCTTGTCCCGCAGTTTCTCGATCAGTTCTGATGTAGAATCCACGGTCACCTTTATCTCCACATTCTGATACTTTTCGGCTTCATTTGAAAAATACTCCATGTAGGCGGCAGAACCCGCAGATTTTGTCAGACCGATCCGCAGATTCCTCGTATGTTTTACCATATTATGTACCTGGTCATCGAATTCCTTCGCGTGATCCAGCATCTGGGACGCATATTGGTAAAATCCTTCCCCCGCCTTCGTGAGCCGGATACTTTTCCCTTCCTTATCCACCAGGCGGACCGCATACTCCTTCTCCAGTTCACGGATCGCAGCCGTAACCGCTGGCTGCGTCACAAAAAATTTTTTCGCGGCCTGCGTGATGCTGTGGCATTCGCAGACCATGCAGTAATATTTCAGTTGTTGTAGTGTCATTTTTTCACCATGTATTGATCTATTAGGACTGTAAATGTTTAAAATATATAAGTTAGGTCTTACTAACTGCATATATTATACTACAGGGTTTTTGGGATTGCAAGTCTCTGAACAATTCTCACAGTATATCAGCTCTATTCCGGTTACTGTACACGCCCAATGTCATTAAGTTAAGCACACGCTCTCGGTCACAGCAATTAAAACCTGGAGGTATTTTATTTGCCCATCAGGCAAACCAAGAAAATAATGGCATGCCTGGTAGGCAATCGTACATCTTTTGCCCGGATTAAAAAATAAGATTTTCTTTCTATGTTTACCTGCTCTGCAAAAGTCATATAGGTACCTCATGTAATTAAAAAAATGATATCTAATTACAGGGGCCGCTCTCGCTACCTTATAAAGGGAATCAGTAGCGAGAGCGGCCGCACATTTTGGCTTTTTTGTCAAGTAGTATATAAAAAACAGGTTAGACCGTTGCTGGGGTCTTGTACCTAAAGCTTAACTTAATGACATTGGTTCAGAGCTAACCTCCAAAATGCTACGCATTTCGTCACCTATCGGATAATCTTCATTTCTTCCCCATTTCTCTCCAATCTCCGAATGTTCTTCTCCACCAGCTTACGAGCCATCATCACCTGATGCTCACAGCCGCAGCACTTTAATCTGAAATCCGCACCACTTCGAAGCACTTCCCAGTCAAAACTGCCGCAGGGATGCTTCTTCTTCAGCCGTACGATGTCGCCTGTTAAAATCTCCATTTTACGCCTCCTTGTATAGTTGTATCATCCACGCTATTTGCAAAGTATATGCCAAATTCTACTCACTTGTCGCTCTTTAAGTATAACGAGGATTTCTTCCGATGACAAGGCATTATCTGTTTTCTACTCTATTTCCATCCATTCTTCTATCGAATAATAAGTCCTTCCTTCAAAACAGCCCCTCTTTTCCTCTATACATTTTCAATAATATATGCTACATTGTAAATCGAACATCCTTATTTAACATTCAAATACTTCAACCCGGTAATTGCGGCTGCTATCTTGAATTGAATATAGAAATTAACCGTTCACAGAAGGTGCTTCTAATGCCTCCGGTACTTAGGTGGTGTCTTTTACCACCTTATGTACCGCTGAGAGCATTAGGCAGTGCGAACGTGCCTGCTGTGAACGGCTAATTTCTATATTCTATCAATACACTGTTTCGCAATTACCGGCCGAAAATTTATTTTTGGAGGAATTTTCAATGCAGCATTCACTTAATCAGGTGCGCATGATTGCCACTGACATGGACGGCACTCTGCTGAACAGTCAGGACCAGATGCCCCGTGATTTTTTTGATATACTTAATCAAGTTCACAAACTCGGAATTCTTTTTGTCATTGCCAGCGGGCGGCCATACCCAACCCTTGCCATGCAGTTTGAAAGTTGCATGGACAAGCTTGTTTTTATGGCTGAAAACGGCGGATGTCTCGTCAACGGCGACCAGCTGGTTCATCAGGACATTCTTGATACGGATGCCCTTTCTTATCTTCTCGGGCGCTGCCGTCAGGTTCCCGGCGCCATTCCGATTCTCTCCGGTTTCAAAACGGCCTATCTCTTCGATCAGACATCAGATGATGCCCGCAAAGAAATAGGCCGTTACTATAAGAAAGTTCAGTATATCCATGACATCTCTGAAATTGATGCCCCAGTAAGCAAAGTGACTGTCTGTGACTTCAAAGGTGCCGAAAGCAATTCATTTCCGGCTCTGTCTGATGTCCGTGCACCTTTTAAAGCTACTCTGGCCGGCTACATGTGGACAGACCTCAGTCTTGCCGCCACAAACAAAGGCCGCGGACTCGCTGCACTTCAAAAAAATTATGGTATTTCACCGGATGAAACCATGGTTTTCGGAGACTATCTCAATGATTATGAAATGATGAAACAGGGCTATTTCAGCTACGCTATGGCCAATGCTCACCCTGATTTAAAAGCCATCAGCAACTTTGAGACATTGTCAAATGATGAAGATGGTGTACTGTACATCATTCGTCAGCTCATTCACAGCAGACAATAAACGGCGGAGATTTCGATAATTAAAGAACCCACTTCTCAATGGCCGCAGCAACACCATCCTCATCATTCGACAGTGTAACGTCATCTGCCATGGCCTTAATCTCTTCATCGGCATTTCCCATAGCCACTGCCAGGCCTGCTGCCTCAAACATGGTTCTGTCATTCATCGTGTCCCCACAAACCATGATCTGTTCCGGCATAATTCCAAGTTTCCCGGCCAATTTCAGCAGACTATGACCTTTATTGGCTGTCGCAGCAGTGATTTCCACATTAAAACTATTGCCGAATACCACACTGAGCTCCGGGTCATTATGCATTTCATCAAACAATTGCTGTCTCAAAATCATATCATCAAAAGAGGCCAGCATTTTCTCTATATTAAACTTTCCCGAATAAACCCGTTCTCGCAAATCATCCACCGGTATTCTGGAAACCTTAATATACTCCTTGAACCAATCCGGGAAGTTTTTATAAACATGAAGTGCTCTGTTATAACTTTTTCTGTCAGCATAGGACTTTCCATCATGATAAAACTCAATCAGCGCATCTATCTGAATTAAATGATCAATGACTCTGCATGCCGTCTTATAAGGTATAAAATCCGCATAGATAATACTGTCCTCCCACAAATCAACAACCGCTCCGCCATTGGAAGTCAGTGCATAACGCACCCCTGGAATTGAAGTAAAGCTCTCCGGCAAACCGGTCTTTTGCCGTCCGGTGGCAGGCATGACAATTACACCCTTTTTAATTGCTGCCGCAATCGCTTCCCTTGTTCTCTCTGTTATGACCTTCTCTGAATTAAATGTGGTACCATCCAAATCCAATGCTACAAGCTTAATCTCTCTCTCCATTCTGTACTCCTACAATAAAACATCTGCATTCAAAAAAAGACTTGATATTCATCAAGTCTTTGAGTTGCGGGGGCCGGATTTGAACCAACAACCTTCGGGTTATGAGCCCGACGAGCTACCGGGTTGCTCTACCCCGCGATATTCTGTTACGACTTATCTGTCCCATAAGTCGTAAATCATTATATCGCGATTATAGAGTATTGTCAACCGTTTTTTATAACTTTTTTGATATTTTCTTAAAAGTCATCCTTATAAATCCGTTTTTAACTGTTTTTGGCATTGTACGACTTTGATAAAAAATACGATGCCTGGCAATTGATGATTCTCTGTTAGATACTACTGAATCTCTGAAGTCATAAACCCATACTGTGCATCTCCGTATTCCCAGCTGACGGTGACTTCATACACATATCCCGGCTCCACATCTCTGACAACAAACTCTCCGTCAACACTCTTTTCTACATTGACTTCTTCTGCCAATGCATCCAAATCATCATCCGCAGAAGCCGGATATTTATCTGAATTCCAACGGCGCACAGTCACCTTTGTCGGTGTCAGATCACAGCTGATGGTAAAGTCCGTCTTACCTGCATCCATGGACATTTTCTCCAGATTCTCCCACTGCATCACTGCTGAACCGCATGCTGTCACTGTGTTATCTTCTGAACTGTCCGTTTCAGAATCGCCTGAAGGCGCTGTCCATGTAGAGTTGCCCGGCCCGCTCATCAATGACATGGTCTGACCAAGAGATGAGCTGTAGACAACACCCACTGTCGGAACTGTACTTGTATCCGGTTCAGCAAAAACCATATCAATGACATCCTGGTACTGCTTCACTTCATCTGCCGTACCCTCACCGGTAACGACCATCTTGCTGACTCCCGGATACTGCCCCGGGTAGCTCTCCAGCATAATGCCGTCTCCATAAACATCCACATAATCTCCGGCTTTTAAAATTTCAGATGTGATTTTTTTGCCGTCATTATCCTTCAGATCATTTGGAATAGATGTCGTAAACACCGTTCCGTTGTCTCTGTCTGCCAGAAGCCATGTACCGTTCTTCCCTGCCAGCAAAATACAATGCTGCGCCGCTGAGACTTCATCACCGCTTAAATCACCTGTTTCCCTTTGATTGCCCGCTGTCTGACTCTCTGTCTGCGCTGCTGACTGGTTGCCAGTGGTCTGCGTGTTCTCTCTTCCTGCTTTCTGGCCGCATCCTGCAATTAATGCTGCTGTCAGACATACCGCCATCAAAATACCCGTTAATTTCTTCATCAATATAAACCTCCTGCATATCTGCTGTCTTTTTGCTTTCTAAAAAATTATTGTCCTTCTTGATTCATCTCAGGACTCGTACATCGTTGTGACAATAGATATACGTATGGCTTTATGATTTTTTATGGATAAATGAATATTTTTCTGTAAATGTTCAGCATCAATTACTTTCGAATGGCCGCTTCTGTACGAAAAGTCTCTTCCATCTTTCTGTTTTTGTCTCCTTAATTCATCCGATGTTTCATATTCCTCAAATACATCAGACATTTTAACTGTTATTTTCTTCAAATTGTGTTTTTTCTCTTATTTTTGTGTAAATACATCTGATGTATTTATCATATATTTATTCTGAAAAAAAGCAATACTGGAATTTTATCTAAATTATTATCTACTATTTTGTACATTTTAACATTTTGACATTCCCTTTAATAACCATTATTATATTTTATAAGAAGAATAGAACCAAAGAAATGGAGAAAATCATAGGATGATTTCGTCACCAGAAGAAAAAAGTCTTCCACAGAAAATATCAGAAGACATTATCACATTTATTTTAGAAGAAAAACTACAGCCGGGAGATAAGCTTCCTAATGAAACCGTCCTTTCCGAACATCTTAATGCCGGAAGGAGTTCCATCCGTGAAGCCATGAAACTCCTGGCTTCCAGAAATATCGTTACGATCCGCCAGGGCTCCGGTACCTATATTGCTTCATCCCCGGGGGTGGTGCAAGACCCACTGGGATTCACCTTTATCGGCAATAAACAGAAGCTGATTCATGATCTGCTGGAAGTGCGTTTTCTGCTTGAACCTTCCATTGCTGCAATGGCTGCTGCCCATGCCGATGAAAATGACATAAAAAAAATCACCGCACTTTGCGATGAAACGGAAGCATTATTAAAGAGGCATGATGATCACACCCAAAAGGACATTGAATTCCACACAGCTATTGCATTGAGCAGCAAAAATGTTGTTGTTCCCCGTCTGATTCCTGTCATTAACAGCTCTATTCCGCTGTTTGGTGAAACAACCAGTGGGGCTCTGCACGAAGAGACAATTGAAACACATCGGGAGATTGCAGATGCAATTGCCGGGCACGACCCGCTGCGCGCTCAGGATGCCATGTATCTTCATCTGGTATATAACCGTAAGAGAATCCTGCTTATTGAAAAGAATACCGATCAGATATAATTTCACATGTCTCAGTAGCCGCACCATCAAAAGGAGGAGAACATTATGAGCAAAATATGTAAATTCCTTACTCTTATTATTCTAATTGTTGCCGTTCTCCTGTTTGGGATTTATCAGTATCGCACCTTCATTCAAACAGAGATTTACCAGGAGAATTCTGAACATCTTCTGGCAACCTATGAACAGGTCAACCGGACCTTTACGCTGTTTACGCAACGCAACTGGAATGTCCTGTCTGACTGGGATGAATATCTGCAGTGTATATCAGATGCTGAGAATACTGAAACGGTATGGCATGATTTTGCAGACCGGAAAAACAACTGGCAATACAGTGATTTCTATATGTTTAACGAACACTGTGATTTTCTTACAGCCAACAACCGGAAAGGCACTGCAGACAGTATCCGGAACTGTTTTCAGGAAATGTACAGCTCCGAATGCCCCACTATTTCTGACTATACTGCCAGCAGCGGCAAACATAAGGTCGTCTTTGCGATTCCATTGAGCCATCCATTTTGCCTTAATAATATAACCTATACAGGCGTCGCTGTCAGTTACGATGTCTCTACAGTAGAGGACATGATATCTAATAATGTATATGGCGACAAAAGCAGCTGTTATCTCGTCAATGCAAAGGGACACGTCATTCTTTCTCTGGAATCTCAATCGGAGTTTCTGTCAGGACATGAGAATCTGTTTACCTTTCTGAAGGACAATGCCGTATTTTCAGAGAACACATACGATGCCGTTGAACATGACCTTCAGAAGGTCGTCAAAGGCCGTGCTAAATTTAACAGTCAGGGGACTTCATATTACATGGTCTACCAGCCTGTTGGTCTCAATGACTGGAACATTCTCGGAATTGTGCAGACAGCTGCTGTCAATTCCCCGGATGAAAAAATAATGCATGTTACCATTGCTGCAATCACCGTACTTGCCACCTGCCTGCTTCTTTTACTTCTCAGGCTGTCGTCCTTAAACGCAGAATACAAGCTGAAGCATCAGGAATTACTGCATCAGGCTTTAAAAGCCCAAAAAGAGCAGACTGATCAGCTATTTTACGGAATGACCTGCATTGTAGATCGCTATACAGTCGTTGACCTGTTGAAGGACAGATATGAATACCATGAATACAGTAGCAACAGCCTGTATCCCGAAACTGGCTCCTATCAGAATCTGCTCGATACGGTTGCAAGAAACTATATCGTATTATCCGATACAGAAAATATAAAAATAAGCCATCTGCTGAACAAAGAATACCTGCAGAAAGTGCTGCATAAAGGAAACGGTATCATGAAAATCGAATACAGCAAACGAACAGAAAATGTTTACAAAATTATGAATGTCGTTGCTGTAGAATGGGATGAAGCAGGTATCCCGCAAAAAGTCATGATGATTGCACAGGATATCGGCAAACGACATGAACTGGAGAATCTTGCCAACACAGATGGCCTGACCGGCTTATTCAACGAGCGTTATTTCAGTTCTGTCCTGCACCGCAAAGAACAGAAAAAGCTTCCTTTTGTTCTGTACTATCTTGATCTGGATCATTTCAAGCCTGTCAACGATACCTACGGACATGATATGGGCGATAAACTCCTGAAAGCAGTGGCAGAACGACTTTTAAAATGTATCCGCAGCAATGACTTTGCTTTTCGGATTGGCGGAGATGAATTTGCACTGATTATCAGTGCAGAAATGGGAGATTCACTCTGCATGCAGACGAAAATGCGCATCGTCCAGTCTCTGCTTCTTCCTTATGAAATTGACGGCAAGACACTGCATATCGGTGCCAGCTGCGGCTATGCTGTCTATCCTCTGGAAACAGAAGATACCGGCAAAATCCGTATTCTTGCAGACCAGCGGATGTATGCAGAAAAAAAAGAAAATCATCGGAAAGCCGCAGAATCTCAGTCCAAAGATCCTTCTCCAAATGACTGAGTGCAAAAGAGGGGCTGTCGGGAAATGTAATTTTTCATCCCGACAGCCCCTGCTGCAATATCTCTCAGCACCACATCCCCCGCCGGATGGCCATATGTATCATTCACCTGTTTGAACTGATTCACATCTATAATTTCCACACATTCCATGCCCTCCATATGAGTGAGATATGTCTCAAAATAGCGTCTGGAATATGTAGCTGTCAATGGATCCAGGAACAGTTTTCGACTCTCTCCACGACTTTTATCCAACAAAAACCTTGTTCCGTTTGCATCGATCCAACGTCCTTCATTCATCTTGGACAGCATTTCCATAACACACGGTGTTCCGTTAATACAAAGATATTTGGAAACGACATAATACATATCTGTCTTGGTAAACTCCAGCTTATTCAGCATTGTCTTCTGAGACAAAGCACGGGTCGAAATACAGTTTGTACAATTCCCCCCTGTCTCCCAGAAAGCCGCACAATGCTGGTCGGTTTTCCTCAATGTTCCATTATGATCCAATTCCAGCACTGCATTAGCTGTCGGATCTACAAGCCGAACAATGTCAAAAATCTTCCGAAGCTGATCAACAATAGCCTTTACTGCCATTCCATCTGCTGTATCACTTTCTGCAAGGCCATCCAGAATTGGGATATCTGCCGACACCTCCTGTGGCCTGATCAGCTGCCCGACTGCTCCGATATAATGTTCCGGGGACAGATCCGACCAGAGCGAATGTACCCTCAGATCACACCACTCATACTCATTTCCCTTTGGCATCATGATACTCATTGAAAATTCCCTGTTCTCCGGTGTCGTTGCATCCAATGCGTCTTTCAACCGGTGAAAATCCTTCTGACTCAGGCAGGTAAAGCAATTGGTATCTGCAACATTTTTGACCGTATAACGGTACTGCGGCGGTTCATCCCAATTAGTAACATTGACCAGTCTGGAAACAGAATCATAATCAAATTGAATTCCACCTTTTAATGAGGCAAAAAAATTCATCCGCTCCTGCATGGATTCCAGCATATGCTGAGAACGTTCACTGCTTGGTATCTCCGTTTTATTCATAATTTCCGTGGTCAGACGGTCTGCTTCACTGCGGTAGAGAGAATCTCCTGCGTCATACTGTGCGTCCATTCTGAGCCTCGGTGCAATATCCTGCAGGCACTTTAAAAGCAGCGGATTAAAGGCACCACATTCACCGGCCAGAATCATATCCAGTGCCGTTTCATGATCATAAGCATCCTTATAACATCTCTTGCTGGTCAGTGCATCATAAACATCTGCCAATGCAACCACCTGCGCTGCGATAGGAATCTGCTCTCCAATGAGTCCATCCGGATAGCCGTGTCCATCCCACCGTTCATGGTGCCATCTGCAGATTTCTCCGGCAATGCGCAGCAACGGTTTTTCCATTTTTGTCGTCATCTGATTGATAATATCCGCACCAATCGTTGTATGTGTCTTTACAATGCTGAATTCCTCCCGGGTCAGTTTTCCCGGCTTGTTTAAAATACTTTCAGGAATACTGATCTTGCCAATATCATGCAAAGCGGAGGCTGTTGTAATCATAACAATATCTGACTCGGACAGATGATATTCATCCGTCTTCTGAACCAGTCTGCGCAGCAGAAGCTCTGTAGCTGTTCGAATATGAAGAATATGTTCTCCGCTCTCACTGTTCCGGAATTCCACAACATGACTCAAAATTCCAATCATCAGATTATTGTTCTCTTCTTTTTCATAAATCTGATCGGCAACCATCTGCATCAACCTTTTCTGATTGGCATACAGATTGAGTATATTCTGTACACGTCTTCGCACTATAAACGCATCAAATGGCCTGCGGATATAATCTTCCGCTCCAAGGATATAAGCCCGTTCTATGACATCTTTCTTCTCCTCTGAGGATATCATGATTACAGGTATATCATTAATCCAGTGAAATGTATTCATCCGGTCCAGTACCTGAAAGCCATTCATTTCCGGCATATTAATATCCAGAAGCATCAAATCTATATTCATATCCTGCTGCAGAATATGAATAGCCTGACGCCCATTTTCCGCCTGCACATATTCGTATTCATCACCAAGAATCACCATCAGAATCTCCCGATTCATCTCTGCATCATCAACAATCATGATTTTCGCTTTTGTCTTCATGGATTCTGCCTCTTTTCTTCTGTATATTTACCCATCATGCGTTTCATAATCCGCTTTTTAATCAGGTCAAACCTTTTCTGATTGTTCCCCATTTACAGAAGCAGACATCGTCTCTGTCTGCATTAAACTTATAAGTGCTTTTTCAGGTAGCGGTTTCGAGAAATAATATCCCTGAATCATATCCACACCCCATCTGCTGATCAATTCCATCTCTTCTCTTGTCTCCACGCCTTCCGAAACAATATGATAGTTCATTTTGCGGAATGTTTCCACAACACTCTGGTAAAACTGCGCGCGCTTCTCATCATTGCAGATATCAAAAAGAAGTGAGCGGTCAAGCTTGATGGTAGAAAACGGAAGCCGCATCACCGTATTCAGATTGGCATATCCCGAGCCAAAATCGTCCAGACACAAACGAATACCTGCTGCTGTCAATCCGTCCACAACCATTCCCAGACTGGCGCTGTACTCTGTTGCAACTGTTTCAGTAATCTCAAACTGTATCCACTCATGCCTGATCTCATATTCATCCATCATACGGATAAAATGACTGCTGCAGTCATTCCGCATCAAATCCAGAGACGACAGATTCACCTTTACGTTCAGCAGGCGTGACATCAATTCCCTGTTTTCCTTCAGGAATCTGCAGATACGTCTGAACTGCATATCTGTAATCTGTTCAATCATATGATTCTTTTCTGCAATCTGAATAAACACATCCGGTGCAATCCAACCCAGTTCCGGATGATACAGGCGGCTCAGCGCCTCCACGGTAATAAATCTTCTTTCCCTGGTAGAATATACCGGTTGATAGTATACTTCAAAGAGATCTTCCTCAATTGCTTTGTGAAGATACTGTTCCACCCGTTTGTAATACATAAAACCATTCATTGTCTGGCGGTCATCCTGTATCACTTCTGTCAGTCCGCTCTGCGGTGTCAAAGACTCCAGATATTCCGCATATTCCATGATCAGACCGCTTTCTTCAAGCTTCTGAGCATTGATAATGCCGCTTATAATTACCGGAACAGCGATATTTTTATCTTCCACATCCAACACCTTATTTACATCAAACAGCCTCTTCAATTTGGCAAAATAATATTCATATTCTTCCAAAGAAGAAGTCAGCACAAGAAAGCGCTTTCCGGTAATACGGGTCACCTTCTGACCACAGAGCGCTCCAAGCTGTCCGCCTATCTGCTGCAAAATAGAATCTCCCCCCTGTACCCCTGCTACCCTGTTAATATGCCTCAGCTGATACAGATACACTGTAATAATATGAAAAGATTTTCCTGACGCAATGAGTTCGCCCATCTTTCGTGTCAGATAAAGATGATTATATAAGCCGGTCAGACTGTCCAGATTAGCATTTGGATTGTTGATCGTAATGAACAATGCCAATATACCAAGACTCATTCCAAATCCAGTCATCAAAAGTGACTGACAAAACATCTGCAAGACCACACCGACACCGGATATCACAAAAATCTCCAAAAGTATTTTTTCTTTTTGAGGCCCAAGCTTTTTGCGCCAGAGTAGAATAAGCAATAATGCCACTGCAAAATGCCCCAACGCACTGACATACATCAACAGATACCATGGTCCTTTCACATATCCCGCTGTCACATCAAAAGAAAAAAGCTTTTCCGTAAATGGATTTGTCAGAATCACACTAATCAGAACAAGGGTTGGCACACCAGATATAAACATCTTCTTAGCTGAAATGATTTTCTGCTCATGCAATGTCTGAATGTAAAAAATAAATGTAACGGGAAGCAAGGCCTGCAGCAGATAAAATATCGTTGTCACGATGACTGCGGCATTTTCCATATCGCTGTTGTATGAAGTAATATAGTAATTAGTGAAAAATTCAGCAACAACATCTGCCGTTCCAAGAACAGCAAAGAAAAGAAATACCCGGTTATTCAGATCCTCTGCTCTTTTCTGTCCCAGAAAATGCCACAAAATCAGCAGCAAAATAACCATTGCCGAAATCAGAAAATCTATGTTGTAAATCATATCTGTCCTCCGCCGTGTTTCATTTATAAGAAAACATCATTCTGTCTGCCTGCATTTTCCAGTCACTGATAGAAAGCAGTGTTCCATCCGCTTTCCTCAGGTAACTGCAGCCAAATTCCAATTGAACAGGATACCTGCTTCCGGATTCTTTTTTCATCTCATTCCTTATCATCTGCTCCCACTCTTCCGGTCTCTTCTGCGGACGAATCACCACAATTGCAAACTCATCACCGGCAATACGAAAACATTCTGTATGCGGCTCACATGCGTCACTTTCTGCCGCCTGAATGCTCCGGGCAGTCCGAATAACTGCTTCATCGCCTATCTGCATCCCATATGTATCGTTAATCGTTTTCAAATTGGCAATATCTATAAATATAAGCAAAACATTTTCCAACAGCATTGCATCCTGCTGAAGTTGATCCAGCTGCTGTTCAAATGCCTTTCGATTCTTCATTCCCGTCATCCGGTCTTCTATAGACATCCTTTCATATACGGCCTGTTCCATACGATACTGAATATCATTGGATACTTTACAAAGCAGTCCCCAGAACAGAAAAGAAATAAAAAGTAAAATACCAAACTGAAAAAGCGCATCATACCAGTAGATGGCGTACATCCAATATAAAGCAAGGGCAATCACTCCGCTGATGCCCAACACGCCAAATGCCTTCAGACAAAGCTCCAGCTCCTGCGTCTGATGCTTTTGATATTCTCTCCATAGAAGAATGGCCATCGCTGCAACACCTGTAAATAATATCAAATGCGTTACAAACAGCATATTTTTAAAAGGAACCGCAAACCAAATATTCACGATGCCCTGTCCTATCGCATTCCCATAAAAAAGTAAAATCCATATCTCCGGAATCCATTGATTTTCCTTACTTACCGTATTCTGTATAAAATGCAGCATCGGCACTGACATCAGCATAAATGCATAGAAAGACACTAAACTTCCTGCTGCACTGTGCTTCCCATACATCTGGTAAATTCCAGAATCCAATATACACCATAAGCTGCATATAATCAAAAAACTGCGACATTCACAAAACGTTTTTCGACAAGCTGCCGATGTCTGGTATAAAGGAAAATACTTACTGCGACAATTCCCAATCCCAGCATACTGATGATCATTAAAATCGAAAAAGCAGAGGCCTGAAGATGTCTCACGACAATTGCAGAAAAACTGCCAAGTATCGGAACCTGTATATCAAGACTTCTACCTGCTGTTCCCTCATAAATAAAGCATAGCGGTTCCTGCCCCGTCTCCTCCGGCAGGCGGACATCTGCCCACATCTTTCCTTTCATCTGTTTGTTCTTCTGGAACTGGTTATCCGCATAATGATAAAGAATACGCTCCCCTGTCCTGATTTCCAGATTATCCTGTATTCCTCTTGTGGATACAATTAGTCCCCTGTCATCCTCTGTCAGAGTATCATTATAAAGAATTACTTTTCCTTCCGCATCCGCAGTCACAGAACAAGGCAGTTCAAGTTCAATCCTTTTCCCGTCCTTCATCTGATACCACCCACTGCAGAGTGACCGGATGCTTCCCCTCTCCGTTCTTGACTGATAGTATATTCCGATCAAAAAGGACATGAAAGCCACTACAATGATAACACAGACAATTTCGATTTTTTTCCATCCCGGAACCTTTTTCATAACACTTCCTCGTCTACATCCGTAACAACGCATGATTTTTGTGATTTTGCAGCATACATCAGTTTATCCGCACGCTCAACAGCCTGCTCAATCTCCTCGCCTTGGGCAATAACCCCTCCGATACTCGTAGAAACATGCATTTTCCCATATTCAGGCACTTCCGACTGATAAATGAATTGATGTATCTGAAGCAGCTTTTGATGAAAAACCTGAGACTGCATTCCCGGCATAAGCAACAGGAATTCATCGCCGCCATAACGAATCAGAATATCATCCCGGCGTATCACGCTCTTAATTGTCATAACCGTTGTCTGCAACACAAGGTCACCCGCATGATGTCCATAGGTATCATTATACGCTTTAAAATTGTCCAGGTCTATCATCGCAATTCCGGTATTCTTACTTACAGATATCATCTTCTCTTGAAAAAAACGCCGATTATAAGCCCCTGTCAATGAATCGTGATAAATCTTCTCATTGTAATAGGCCAGCCGTTCCGGTATCTGATCGGACTCCAGCAATGCCTGTAGAATTTTTTCATCAACTTCCTGCTTAATCTTTATCACGTAAGGCTTCCCGTCTATTTCTATACGCTTTGCCTTTACAAAGAAAATATCTTCCTTCAGGTACTCAATCTCACAGTATGTTTCCTCACTATCCATCGTGTCATATCCACTTTCCAATCTGACTACAGTAAAAAACTCTCTGATACATTTCATCATTTCCAACACATCCTGCATTGTCATACTGTCTGTATCCTTCACTCTCCTCTGACATCCTTTCTATACGAATTTGTGGCTATCAAATTCTATGCAGCTACAACAGTACATCATAAGGGCTTATGATTTTCATTGCTTGTAAAAGTACTAAAAATCGTCTGTATTTTACTAAAAAAGCAAAAAGTCACCTGCGCTCTACAGGTGACTGAAAAAAAACAAAACAAAAAACAACGGTAATTCTTTATCGCAACCGGCTGACATAGTTTCTAACACCTTAGTCCCTTTGGCTTTGCGTCACTGCCTTTCGACAGCTCTGCCCCTATAAATACCATTTATATTATAGCATATGCTCTACAATAAAACAATGGTTTCTGCAGGCCAATAAAAGAACTACCCATTCCGAATTGCCCTTTTCTCGACCTGCCAGAAACCATGTGCCATTCTTTCCCGAAAGCAATCGTCTGAACGTTTGCGGTCTGGCTCTCTGTCGTCTGCCACCCGTCCCAGGTAACGATTCATTTTCGCTTTTAATTTCTTAACAATCTTAATTTTCATGCCCGTCTTATTTTAATGTATGATATAATTCCGCAGATGTCAGATAGCGATACGGATTCGTATAAAGAACATTCACAATGTTCAATGTAAGTGCCCCCAGAATCATCCAACCAATAAATGACAGATCAAGCACAAATGCATCCCATTTATTCCCCTTCATCATTTGTTTACTCAATGCAAAAACTTCTTCTCTGCTCATATCCGGATTCTCTGCCAGAATATATGGCACCATCATATATTCGTAAGCCTTAACAATTCCAGGCACAATCAGCAGTAAACACCAGAGAAAGGTAAATAACTGCTTTAAAAAAATATTCACACACACATTAACATAATTATTTCTAAAAACAAATAAAATATCTTTCCATTCTGCGTTACCATACCGACAATCTATAAAATACTTTATGCAGCCGACACTTAACGGATTCCATACAAAAACCGCTATCAAAGCATTCACTAAAAATGCAATGATCACAACACCCATAATACCCACAAAGGCTGCCATCACCAATGACCACTGAATATCTGTTAAATGGCTGAGGCTGATATCTGCATCACTGCCTTTGGCCGCTCCTTTGGCCGATTGATAACCAGAACTGGTCAAAAGTGCAAATACAACACTCACAATAACAATTTTTAAATAATTGGCTTTCAGCATTATTCTGGCATTGCTCTTTAGTTCCTGTCTGTTCCACATAGTGATCTCCTCTCTTCAATGCGCATTTTTTCTATTACTTTATTTTTAATTTACCACATATGATTTTAAAAATCTATCGAACATAAAAAATCTCAGAAAATCTTAAGATTCTCTGAGATTTTTGTTCGTTTAATTAATTATTCATCATCTTATGGCTTATGTATTTATTTATCAACACTTTCTTTTGGTGGAAGCAACGCTTCTTAACAACTCTGCCCCTATAATCACAGGCTGGGTATATCATGATTATCCTCGTCAAACAATGCCTTCTTTAGAACGGGCGCGGCTGTCCACAGTACTCACAGAATTTGCCTTTATTCTCAGCGCCGCATTGACATTTCCATGTGCCGCCTGGCTGCTGCATCTGTTGATTGCCCTGCATGCCATTATTCACCGGCATACTGTTGTTCATCGGCATTCCGTTCATACCCTGCATGCTGTTGTTCATCGGCATTCCGTTCATGCCCTGCATCCCATAGTTCATGCCACTATTCACCGGCATTCCGTTCATACCCTGCATCCCATAGTTCATGCCACTATTCACCGGCATTCCGTTCATACCCTGCATCCCATAGTTCATGCCATTATTCACTGGCATTCCGTTCATACCCTGCATTCCCATCGGCGCCTGTCCTGTCAGGGCTGACACAATCTCATAGCCTGCTCTCTCAATCTCCATGATTTCCGCTCTGTCATCCTGCTCAATTGAGAAATTGTGTAAACGAAAATCCATATCATCGAACCATGGGGATCGGACCTGAATCTTCATCCGGTACTGATATTCATACTTATAAACCGGCGGATCATAGCTGACCGTTTTGCCATCTTTTGTATAGGTCTCTTCTTTGCGATCCTGCTCAATATCCATCTTACACTGAAGCACTGCAGACAACGGCACAATATCAGGATTCTCTTTCACATCCAGCTTGTGTGCAATCGTAAAATTTCCCTGTATATCATCAATAAAGACATTGTACGTTTTGGTTGAAATCTGACGTGTCACATTAAACTTCTGTACCAGCTCTTTGTTCTGCTCCCGGTACGCCAGCTGACGCTTGATCTCTTCCACCGTACTGTGCCTGCGTTCCTCAAACCATGGCGATAATTTTTGGGCGCATTCCTTACACAGATTGCCATCATCCAGTTTACAGTTGCCCAGTAATCCGATTTTCTCCCCGCAAATATCACAGTATTTTTTATCAAATAGTCCCATTCTGCTTCCTCCTGTCTGTCAGAACTGCGCAATCAACAATTGCGCAGTTCTGAAAAAATGTTCCTACTTCGCATCGTCTTTGACACATTTGAAAGTCAGAAAGTCCTCATCATCACTGTAATCGACATTTAGAGAACCATCTTCATTCGTCGCTACATAAACACTTGGATTTTCAGATTCAACATTACAAAGGCCATAAACAAGAGACCATTTGAATGTGCCCATTTCCTGGCCTTTATAAACCACCTTTACCGTATAATCTTTTGCAAAGGTCAGACGCAGTGCATCGTTGATATTGTCGACGCCATCCATTGTTGTCTGCGGACCATCTCCCAGCAGTTCTTCCACTGTCTCAGAATGCCAGTCGCCAATAAGTGCCAGTTCATCCTCTGTCAGATAATTCTCCGGATTTGTTGCATCTGTCCCTTCTTTACCGAAGATGACTTTCAGGCCCATGTCCATCAGGTCATCAAAAGTAAATGTGTTCTCACCGACATCCGCAACCATCTCTTCACCCTGGATGGTGATGGTCAGCTTGTTATCCGCCACGGCCCACTTGCCATTTCCTGTTTCCTCGTCAGCATGAAAGACAACTTTACCACCGCTGTTCAATTCGAAAGATAAATCTCCTTCAAAACATTCTTCGATGGGCAGCTGAACCCCCATCGCTTCTGCCACGACTGCAACCCATTTGCCTTCATACGGATTTGCTTCAGACTTTGTTGTGCCGCCTCCGCCGCCGCATCCGCTTAAAGATAACATGCTCACAAAAACTGCCACCACTAACAAATAACTCAGACGTTTTCTCATATCCCCTTCCTCCTCTGTGTATGATATTTTTATATTCACATTATACAAAGGAAAATAGGCTTATTCACTATCACTTCTGATAGTAACAGTAAAATTGTCTGATTTTGTTCCATATCAGGTCATTTCAGGGTTGTCACAATCAGTTTGCTTTCCAGAGCAGCCGCAATCAGATCCTCCTTACAACTATAACCCGCTTTCGTTATCATTTCCTGAAAATTCCATCTGACACCTGCAGTTGAACAGTTCATTTCCCTTGCAATCTCCGAATAGGAAAAACCACAGATATAGAGTCTCAGCATTTCCAATTGTCTCGGGCTGATCTCACCGCTTGTGATCCAGTTCAACTCCGCACCTGGCGATACATCCGGAAAAACATGCTCTCCGCTCGCTGTCCGCCGGATCACATCTTTGATTTCTTCCTCGCCATGATCTTTGTACCAGAGACTATCTGCGCATCCGCTTTTGGCTCTTTCAAGCACCTTCGGATCAATCAGTGATGTCACGATCAGAATCTTCGTATGCGGGCAGGCTTCTTTGATGGCCTTTCCTGCTTTTAAGCCATCATGATTATGAAAAGTCTGAACATCCATTAAAACAATATCGATGGCAGAATAACTGCAGATTCCGACCGCCTCCTCCGCATCGGCGACTGTCTGAACATGTTTAAATTCCGGTTCCTGCGAAAGCATATATTCAAAATACTTCTGCATGATTTTCTGATCCTCCACGACAAGAACACGAATCATACAACTTCCCCCTTTTTGCAAAGTTTCTCTCTTGTTTTGCGCCTGATGATATCGCTCATTTGCCTGAATATCACTCCGATTGCCGCTTAGGCATACGCAGCCTCAGACAAAAGGCCGGTTCAAACACCGTCACCATCGTACATTCTTCTGACTCCAACGCCCTCCGAAGGGAGGACAGCCCTCCGCCCTCCCTGGCCTTTGGCTTCGGCAGTTCCCCATTATTCGTTATCCTGATACTGTATGCTTCTGAATCTTCCTCTATCGTCACATTCACGTCACTTCCATGCGCATGTCTGGCACAATTTGTCACACATTCCCGGATAACACGATCCAATAACAGTCTGTAAGTCGAATTCTTCGGAGCTTCTCCTTCCAGATGAATCTCTATGCCGAGCTCCCTCGCATGCTTGCCTGTATTCTGATACAGATCTTCCATATTTTCAACTGTCATATTGGTGAGAATATACACCTGCTCCTTTAATACATCCAGCTGTTTATTCATATGGCTCATGTTTTCTTTATTCTCCAGTATTTTCCGGATTGTCAGAAGACTTCGCCCAAAATTATCATGCACCTGCATTTTCATCGCCAATATCTCCTGCTCCCGTATCCTCTCACCGATTTTCTCATACATCTCTTCCAGTTTTCTGTTGAGACTCTGCAGTCTTTCATTGTTGGCTTTGATTTTTTCATTATTGTAATAAAGCTCTGAAACATCAATGGCAATCGCCTGTTTATAGCCCGCCAATTCCTGATCCTTTAGCAGATATTCCTGAAACATC
The DNA here is from genome assembly GCF_023656595.1 of Coprococcus intestinalis. Lineage (NCBI taxonomy): Bacteria > Bacillati > Bacillota > Clostridia > Lachnospirales > Lachnospiraceae > Coprococcus > Coprococcus intestinalis. The sequence continues at coordinate 120,724 of NZ_JAMOKJ010000008.1, forward strand.
CATATTTTCCCATTTGGAAAACAAAACACACTGTCCGTACTGCTCATGGATACAACACCCTCTGCGATGCGGCCCGTATGCTGTAACGCCTGATGCAAGACATCGTAATCCTGCAGTTTCTCCCCCATCAGCATCCGGCTCACTTCCCACATCATTGAATTGCAGAGCACAATCCGGCCGAATGTATCCGCAAAGCATACACCGCATGGTGCATTATCAACCGCATCATTCACAGACCATTGAGAAAACAGCGTTTTCTCCCGTCTGCGTTCTCCAAGAAAATTCCAGATCAGATAAAGCATCAGTCCTGTGACCGCACACACAATCAGTACCATCGGTATATCCGGCAGCATGACATGTCGATTCATCCGCTTTCCTATACTGTAGCTATGGTCATTCTGAAATGCCGCCATCATAAAAAATGAACTGGCAAAAAGTATCACGGTTAATATAATTCTTTTCAGCCCCTCAAAACGCGTCACACGCAAAAGGATGAGCATCATTTCAAAAGCCATACAGATTTCCATCATGATCATCACACAATTCTGTATCCCCACACTGCTCTCTACGAAATTCGCCATCGAATCAGCCACTCTTTCTCATCTTCCTTCTGCACTTCTGTCCCTGAGCGTCCTGACAACAAGGTCTGAAGATCATACTCGGAATCTACATGTACAGAAATTACCAAATGTTCTTCCATCACAACAACACGGAAAAACATCATCTGCATCTTACCGAATAATTGCTCCGTCAGCCACTCGAAATAATCATAGCATTGCACGATATCTGCGTCATGCAAAACAAGCGGACGGACATTAACATAGTACAATGCCCGAACCTGACAAAGCTTTAAAGCAGAACAGGATTCTGCCAGACTCTGAATCAGATCTTCTTCTGTCAAGCCCGCCTGACTGTCATTGTTCATCGTCAGAAGCAGGTTTTTGCGCCGCTTCAGATAAGTTCCGATCACGATTATCTGCGCAAGCAGACGCTCATAGACATCTTTTGATTCAGTGACTTCCAGCTCTTCCATAAAATGCGTCATCAATTCCAGCTGTCCGGTTGTCTGACTCTGTATCAAATTCAGAAGTCTGTTCTGTTCTTCCGCTTTTCGTCTTTTTGCTTCCTGCTGATATGTCTTTTGTAAAAGACGTTTTCTCGCCTTTAATTCTTCCTGCTGCTCCTTAATATCCTCATACTGATCGGTCAACAACGAAATATCCTCTGTCCAGAACAAATGCCCACCCTGTACGAAAAGATGATTGATGCGAATGCCGTCCCGCATCACGAGCGATGCCATCAAAAGGCCCTGCCGTACTTCCTGTGTCAGATTCGGAAAAGTTCCGGACTGATAGTGGCGTTCAAAATTCGCATCCGTGATTTCTGCATTCAAACCGCCCGCTGCCTGAAACAATTCAATATATCTGTTATTCGTCTGAATCAGTCCGCATGCAATACCCCCCTGATAAATCGCTGCCATCAACAAACAGCAAGTCGCCGTCATATCTCCCGCAATCACTTTAGTCAGCGGCAAACGGAGCATCGTACAGACATTCCAGACAAGCAGCAGAAATCCCGGAACAATTGGAAACCAAAACCATGTCTTACCCGGAATCCGGCTCTTACAGACCAGAACGACTTCCATTATAATCATACAGAACATCATCCATGCCTGAATGATGAAAAACACAAGCCCATAATGATATATCTCATTTGACAATAAAAAGCCTTCCGGAAAATAAAAAACTTTCTGGTGAAAATCATTCGTCAGTACTGCCAGAATCATGATGCTTGCAGGAATTAGCAGGCAGACCGTCTGCTTCTTCGTTTTCACTTCATCCCCCTCATCCATCAATAAGGCCGCAATCAACCCAAGCGTCGGAATCAGAATCATCGGGATATAATATAGATACCAACAGACACGGCTTCCAAACGAATCAACGATAATAAGATATTTAATCGTTCGTATCAGAAACCAGAAAACCATCAGACAGCCGATCCAGGTCAGGCACTTGCGCATTTTCCTTTCCACGACATGTTTATTCAGATAAACGACCCATGCACAGTACAAGCCAATATAAATACTGCTTCGACATTGTTCAAATAGATGACTCACGTACATATTCTCTGACTGCTCATGCCGACATAAGCTCGCAATCAGAACAAGACATGCAACCACCACATAGGACAGCGCTCTTTTCTTCTTGTAGGACATCGCTTATTCCTTTCTTGATCCGGCAGCAATGTGCATACCCATGATATATTTCATTATACTATAGTAACTGTGCAAATCCTATAGACAAAAAAGAATGTGCCGCAGCACATTCTTTTTTGTCTATCGACGCTCTGCTTATTCAAGAGATTGTGATGACCAGTAAGCTTTTTGGCCATTCGGATACCAGCAGCAATCTTTTGCATTCGTATTCATAAAATACGCATCCAGTTCATCACCGTACGCATCGATTGTTTCCTTTGTAAAATAAATCTGATGAATGCCCGCAACCTTATCCTCCACAAAGGTCGGATCAAAAGACGGGAGTGCATCCGGACTTGTACACCACTCCATATAAATGCCATCCACGTACGCGCCATAGAAAACATTCGCACCCACTCGCTTTAATGTCGACGGCAAATACACATTTACAAAGCCTGCCTTCTCATCTTCCTGATAGACATAAGCTTTGTTTTTTTCATACGCTTCATCTGTCAGATACGTCACGTATTCCCCTTCAGAGCCATTGCCGCTGCCTGCAAAGCTAAATGCTTCATCTCCGATTGCTTCCACGCCTTCTGACAACCGGATGGTCTTCAGCTGTATGCAGCTATCAAAAGCTGCACCGACCTCTTTGACTGTGCCCGGAATCAGAAGTTCCTTCAATCCGGTATAGGCGAAAGCATCTTCTCCGATCACTTCAACATTTTTCAGATCAATTTCTGTCAGACCCTCCCGCTGTGAAAAAGCGCCGTCGCCAATCTCTTTTAAGCTCTCCGGCAATGATACCGTCAATGGTGTTGTCTCTCCAAAATCTGTTGAGGCAAAGTTGGAACCGAGCACCTCTGTTCCTTCACCGATTGTCAGATTTTCGACTTTGGCATAACCTAAAACAGCATCTATCGACAGATCACAGTTGCCAAGGAACTGAACTGTCTTAAAACCGGATTCTGCAAGTGCCCATGTGTCAAATACGGCATTGCCTTTACAGATAAATGTAGCGCCATCCACAGATGTATTTGTATTCCTGAATGCATAAGCGCCTACAGCCACCGTACTGGATGGAAGCGTGATGTCGCCAAGTGCCGTACAATCATCAAATGCATAGGCAGCGATTTCTGTCAGACCTTCGTTGAAAACAACTTCTTTCAGTGCCGTACAGCCCTCAAACGCATACGTGCTGATATACGTCACAGACGATGCAATCTCAACACGTTCAAGTGAGGTACAATCTTTAAACGCTTCTCTGCTGATGACTTCATAGCCTTCCGGGATAATGACAGATTTAATTTCTGTATGACCTTTAAACAGCGCATTCTCCATATCACTGATCGTCACATCACCGATTGTCTGCGGAAGTATCACTTCTTCTGCTGTTCCTGTGTATTCCGTAATGTAGCCAATTTCATTACATTTAAACCCGTCGGCATTCGTATATTTTAATTCCGGATCCTTAAAACCGGATGGATCAAGTCTGATACTGTTTAAGATATTGCTGATATTCTCATCATTCAGTAATTCCCACAGTTCATCTCCCACCAGTCCTCTGGAAGCCATTTCAACACACACAGCGTAGTCATCGGTAAACTTTGTATACAAGCGCAGATGTTCACTGGCATCCTCACCGTCCCCAAATGTTTTCACCGTCACATAATAATGAAGTCCGCCAAAATCCATTTCCTCTATATCATCCTGGCATAACGCTGCCGCTTCCTCTGGATCTGCCGGTTTCACGGCTGTGACAGACAGATAACCAAGTCTGTCTCCCTGGAAATTGGTACAGATACCGGTCTCTTTTATTGTATTGTTCCATCGTGCCGGGAATTCTGCACTGATTCCCACATTCTCTGTCAGACCGCCGCCTTCTGTCACCTGAAAGCTCAGATGATCCCAGATACAGCGCACAAGTGAATCTGCAAGTATATCCTGAATCTGTGTTTCTTTGTTAAGCCCCGTCAGTTCCAGCTTCAGACCGCCCCACTGACCGACCAGCGTATCACCATAATCGATCACTTGAAACGCCTTCGGTTCATTGTAGTACATACTCATCCCGCCCGGGTTGTCCATATTGAAATTCAGACTCCAGAAATGTGCCGCAAAATCCTGATACGGATCTTCATTTTCCTGAACATCTTTAAAATAAGCATGCTCCGGTGTAATCTGACTATCTAAATTACTGATTTCTATCTTTGTATTCTGCACATCCAGCGGCTTCAGTTCCAGTGTCCAGAGATTCTCCGGATCCGTAAAAAGTAAAGAAGTTCCTTTGTCTTCCGGATCATCTGCATCCTCCGGCAGCTGGATATTCAGATTACCGTATGCATACTCGTATGTACGGTACATAGCTTCTGTCTGTCTTGGCACATCCGGTCCTGTTTTACCACAGGCTGCCGATGAAAGTGCCAATATCGCGCATAAAAGAACTACTGCTGACCTTTTCATTTGATTTCCCCCTTTAAACATCAGAATTTGAAGCCGCCACCTCCATGGACACTACCAGAGGAGGATGTATGCGTACTGCTTCCGCCTGACGACTTATCGTTATCTTTCGGTTTCTCTGTTTTGACAATGTTCTGGTAAAGGAACCATTCCTGATTATCCACAATATTCATGCTGCCGGCTTTGACATAATCATCCGCTTTGGCCTGGAAACGCACCGTTTTGAGCTGTTTCTTCATGCCACCGACAATCACAAAAGCAATGATAAAACCAATGACAATGGCAACAGGAATCCAGATCAGAGACAACGGTTCCTTAGGAAGCGTGTCCGCATCATATGGCTTACCGTTTCTTGCCTGGGTGATAAAATCATCACACAGTGTGGCAAATGTGCGAAAGGCCCCCGCATAATCACCGTCCGCCAGCTCCGGCCGCATCTGCTGACCAACATATTGAATGCCGGCATCCGTGAAAACCGTAATGCCATATCCTTTTGTGGACATATAACACTCGCTGGACTTTAAATCAACAACAAGGAGCACACCGTCTCTTGTCTGTCCATACCCCATATCGGCTCTATCATAAATATCATCTGCATATTCTTCCACCGACGGAATATCTTCCTCTGAAACAATCAGAATCGCAATATCAAACTTCTGTCTCGTCCGGATCTCATCGATCATCATTTCCAGTTCTGTGACTTCCTGCTCATTCAGCACACCGGCCATATCCACCATACAGATATGGTCGCTGGCAAAACCATCTGTTGTTTCGGCTGCTGCCGGCATGACCAGACCGACGCATAACACAAGGACGAGTAATAGCATGCGTAATGTTTTCTTCATTCTGTTACCCTCCTCTTATAATAATCCAAATAGATGCAACAGCCAGATGACACCGTAGGACACGGCACTTATCAGCACAGTCAGGCCAAGCAGCCATTTTGTTGCCGCAGACTGATCAAGCGGAAGATCTCCGACAAAAAGCCCCGTCTGACCATTCATCGCAAACAAATACTGATTGCCGTTCCATGTCGTATTCAGCAGCCAGACAGGGTAAAGCGCATACTGGGCTTTGCCGCCCCTGAACTGAATATTGCTGTTTTCCACATTCACTGAATCATAACCTTTGACCGTCTTCGCAAACGCTTCCTCTGTTGAACGTTTCACTCGGGCATTAACTCTATCTATACTCTCCTCGGCAGTGACATCGTATTTGTTGGCCAGATAACCGGCGAGATACGCCGTCTGAAAATCCACCGCTTCTGAAATATCAAATGGCTCAATGGATTCCATCAGATCATCCGGCATCTTGGATGATCCGTCAACCGGAATATGTTCAAATCCAATGCTGCCGCCACGATTTACAAGGAAATATCTGGTCTCTGTATAAATGTAACGACTATCACTCCATGTCCGGATGTTCGCCGCCTTGTAACTGACCTGCGCATCCGCATCGGTATCAAAAAGCCAGAATGGCACATACACACCTTTAATCTCATCAATATGATTCTGGTCTTTGAAAACCTTCGGCAAAAGACGCTTCCCGGAAATATGTTTCATCAGTCCTTCTTTGGCCGCTTTCTTGTCCAACTTAAATGGGATAACCAGATCCGGCCTGAGTGCACCTGCAAATTTTCCCGTGAAAACAACCGGATTGTCACAAAACGGACACTTGGTTGCCGCCATCGTTGCATCTCCGACGATTTCTCCACCGCAGGACTGGCAGACATAGGTACTTAATCCATCTGTCTCGCCTTCCTGCCATTCTCCGCCAGCTTTGGTTTCCCACTCCATGCTGTCGCTTTTGCCTTCCTTCAGTTGTTCATCCATCGCCTGCAATGTTTCCATCTCAAATTCCGAATCACAATACGGGCACTTCATCTTCTGAATCGTACTGTCAAAAGCGATTGCGCCGCCGCAGCATGGGCATTTATATTCCTGCATATTCTGCATACAATCACTCCTATCTATTATGACTGAATATCCGCATCATTGAACGGATCGCCGCATTCCGGACAGAATTTCGGCGGATGCTTTGGATCTTCCGGCTCCCAGCCACATTTATCACAGCGGTACAATGGTTCTTCTGTCGGCTTCTTTGCACCGCATTCAGAACAGAACTTTCCTTTATTGAGTGCACCACAGCTGCAAACCCAGCCTGTCGGCTTCTCCGGTCTCTTCGTACCACATTCCGGACAGAATTTGCCGGTCGCAACATAACCGCAGCTGCATGTCCAACTGTCTGCACTCTGCTGCTGAACCGGTGCAGCAGCCATCTGCTGCCTCATAGCCTCCTGACGTCTTGCTTCTTCCTGACGTCTTGCTTCCTCCTGCTGGGCCCCCATTGCAAACAGATTCTGCGCATTCATGCCACCGCCTGCATTCATGGCCATACCCATACCGATAAAACCATTCATGGCACCACTCTCATTGGCTGCAGCCGCTTTCATTGCATCAGCCTGTGCGCCAACCATCGTCGCAGCTGCCATCGTCGGATTCTGCAGCATCGCTGTACGCTGAGCCTGTTTGATCATCTCTGCATCCTCATCCGGAAGTGTCACCGAACCGAGAGCAATGCTGACGACCTTCAGTCCACGCAGTTCACCCCATTTGGCAGACAGCGTTTCATTCATCGCATCCTCCAGGTCTGTATTGTGTGTCACAATCTGGTTCGGACGCAGTTCCAGTTCAGAAAGCCTGCCAAAGGCCGGTTGAAGTGCACTGATAAATTCTGTCTTCAGCTGTCTGTCCAGCTCGTCTCTCGTGTATTCGTTCTCCACATTTCCACACACATTCGTATAGAACAGCAGCGGATTGCTGATCCGATAAGAATAAACACCCGAGCAGCGGACAGACACATCAATATCCAGGCCGATCTTGGAATCTACAACGCGGAAAGGAATAGGATTCGGTGTGCCGAACTTGTTGTCAATCAGCTCCTTTGTATTGAAATAATAGATTCGCTGATCCTTGCCTGTATCGCCGCCAAATGTAAAACGTTTGCCGACTGTCGCAAATGACGCCTTGATGCTGTCTCCAAGATTTCCTGAAAAAATACTCGGCTCTGTCGATGTATCATAAGTAAATTGTCCAGGCTCTGCACAGACCTCGACAACCTTTCCCTGCTCAACGATAATCATACACTGACCATCCGCAACAGCGATACCGCTTCCGTTAGAGATAATATTGTCATTGCCATGGACATTCGATGAGCGGACACCCGTTCTCTTCTGGCCTTTCTTCACCATCACACTCTTATCCATTGCGTCACAATAGAAAAACTCCTTCCACTGATCCGCCAATGTTCCTTCTGCTGCTCCCACAAATGCTTTAATTAATCCCATATGCTTTATCTCCTTTCATCATTCCCGATTTTTCGTGCCGTTGATGCAATTTCATTTCTTTCTACTTTCAGTATAAGAAAATATCGCTGTTTTTTCACTAACACTTTTGATAGTAATCACGCCTATTCGCAATCTGATGCTCCTTTCAGACAGCCGGACATCCGATGCTTAAAACGATGTACTAGTACATCGTTTCGTAAATAACTATACCAATCGCGTAGGATGCGGATTCGAGTGTGCAGGTAAAAAAACGCAGGCGTAGCGGGCTACGCTGAGGCTTTTCTACCTGTACAATAGGATTCGCAGGCAAGTGAATGGTGTAGTTATTTCGAAAACAATGTACTAGTTCCTATCTGGAATCAGCCAGCAATCATCGATGACATCATACACATACACAAGGTTATCTGACACGGCATAGTACTGCTCCCGGACAAACTGACCGTCATGATTCGTCCCCAATACAAATATGCGACACGGACGACCATCTATTTCTTCCATTTCACATGTGTCCATGATCTGCATGCCATTAGCGATGGCTTCTCGTACTTCCGGCACTTCGTTCAGTATTTCATAGGCGATATCCCCGTTTTGTCCGTCAAACGGTCCTATCTCACCCCCGTCATCCGGGAGCGGTTCATACACTGAAAAATCATAACAGCCTTCTTCTGCTGCCAGATGACCGTCCCTCAGGGAAATCATCGGACGGAACAGATGCATCGTTCGGCCATCAGAGACAATCAGCAGCACATCTGGAAAAATCTCACTGACATTGCATCGAAGAAGAATCGGTTCCCCTTTTTTTCCTTCATAAAGCGATGTCTCCAACTTGTCATCGTACTCTCCCATCTCTGACATTTCCACGCGATAGACAGAGACAGACATTCCGGCGCGCGGCACGATGGCATAAACTTCTTCGCCTCCGCAGTCCACCAGATCTGCCTTCTCAGGAAAATCATACTGTACACATGCTTCCTGGCTGGCATATTGACGAATCTTCACCTCATCCGCCTCATAACTGATATACCCAAGGAAAGCCATCGCAATATTGCAATCATTCTCATGCATCTTGCCCTGAAGCTCATCCCATGCGGTCACTTCTGTCTCTGTCATCGATTCCGTTGACTGCATGTCCGCCGTTTCCGATGCATCCTTCTCTGTCAAAAGCTGTGTTGCCTCACTGCTCTGATTCGTCTCTTTTTTCAAAAATGCCTCCACTTTTGATGATACATCTTCCGACTCCCCATTTTTTTTCTGCGTTTCCTGCTCACTGCCTTTACATCCGGTCAGCAACAAGAGTGCGAAAACAAAAATAACGAGCCATTGCACATTTTTCTTCATACAAATCCCCCTATCTTACTACCAGAATATAAAAGAAGGAAACCAATGTCACTATCTTAAGTGCTAGTGACCAAAAAAATGAACCATGTCATAATACAATCGGAATCATTGCGCCAACCGGCGCTGATCAAGCTGTCAAACGAAAGGAAGGTTGATAAAATGTTAAAAAAAATAGCAGGTGTTCTTCTTCTTGTCATCGGATTGTTTTTTGCCGTCTCCTCATTAAAGATGATCTTTGTGGATACACCGAAAATGAAAAGTGCACTGAAAGATGCCGTTTATGTTGGCCAGGGTGCGATCAATGATGCCAATGACGGCAAAATCGTCATCGTATGTGGGCCGTTTGAGCTGACAACCCCATCCTATGATGATGAACTTGGATTAACCATCGACAGTATCCGCACTTCACGTTCCAAACAGACAATGAAACTGAACAAAGCAACGAAAGCGACAAAAGCGAATGCAGAAACGCTGACTGAGGAAGAAAAACGCAACGGTGTTCTTGAATGGAGTACTGCTTATCGCGACAAGACATTAACCGGAGAGGGCAAAATCGGCAATTATACGCTTTCACAGGATTTTATCGATGCCATCGTACTCAATGGCACATGGCATGATTATGACCGTTCTGAATTAGAAGCCAGCGGTTATGTCTGGGTCACTGATGCCAATTATTCACAAAAGGATTTCATAGAACCGCTGAGTCAGACACAAAGAAACTATAAAGAAAATGATTATCGCTATTTTTATGATGGTGCGAATTTTAAAACAGGCCAGACCGTTACTGCCATCGGTATTCAGAATGGCGATACGCTCAATGCAGTCGCCGGCATCACAAATAATCTGATGGAAAACGAACTTGACCGTGAAACTGCCATTGCACAGGGTGGGGTGCCAGGTTTGGGAACATCTGTTTTTTCCATTATTTTTTCACTCATCCCGCTGTTAGCCGGTGTTGTTTTATTATTCACTTCAGGCACACGTAAACCTTGATGGACAGGTCTTGTCCGCATCAGCTGACATAGACATCTGACTTGTCCATCTATCAAAAAAGAAAACAGAGGTGAACCAATGACTGTAACATGGACAGACGCAATTGTCTTCGCATTCGCATGGTCATGCATATGGGGATCGTTGCTGGTCTCCCATGTCCTGGATTGGAAATTCGAATGGATGCAGCCAAAAATATGGTTCCTTTACGTCAAAAGGAACCTTGCCCATTCAAAAGAAATCTTCTTTAAATGTTCAAAGCTTCCAAATAAAATTCACAAACCATTCGAAGACTTGATTAACGTATTTGAGACCGGGAATCTTCAGTCACCGGATTTGCGAATGGATCAGTCCTTTCGCCGAAAATTTGAGCACGAGATCCATCTGCTGAAGAAAAATAACCTTCGCCGTGAGATGCGTATGGCTTATCTCAAACTTCCGGAAGAGTATATCAAAAAGAACGACTTCAAACACTGGAGCGATGCCGGCCGGGAATGGCGTGAAGTCGTCCTGCAGGGCACTATCCTGAACAGATATCTGGACAGAAAAAACAATCGAATCCTTTACGAAGATTTTTTTGCTCATGGTGCGGTCTTGCTCCGACAATCCCGGCATATCCGCCACAATGAGGTCGGCAGCAAAAACAGAAATGATGAGCAGATTTTTTATTCACAGTATACGAACGTCATCTGTCCAAGCTGTGGGGCCACTGTCACACTGACAAGCGACGAAGATCACTGTCCTTATTGCGGCGGCTATATTAAGAGTGATTTCTTTGACTGGCAGACGGAAGAATTTTTAATCTACAGGGATTATAGCCCGAATACGAGAAATTTTAAATTAACCGCAGCAACCATGATTGCTTTCTTCATTCCTGCGATCCCGTGTTTTCGGTTTATTCTACCTCACAGCTATTTTCTGGCCCTCGGCAGCGCATTTGTTATCACTGCCCTGCTCGCCCTTTTACTTTGGCTGCGGATTCTCCGAAAAACAGATAACATTGAAGATTTAAAGAAACAAATTGTTCGTTATGATGAGAAAGTACTGCATTCCGATCTGAATGAAGCCCTCTATGAAAAAACCGTTTCATCGGAGCTTTTGTATTACAGTGTAGACCAGCTGCAACTGCAGGCTGTAGAAAATACAGATACGCGCACACAGATCACGCTGCATGCCATTTTACACCAGCTGATACTGAGCCCGAATCATCAGATATCCGCCAGCAATCAGCCCATTGATTTGAAATTATACAGAGCCCGTTATCCGCAGCGCATGAAGTCCAAAGGTCAGGCTGTTTATGCAGAAAAAGAATGTCCGCGCTGTGGGGCCAATTTTGTCCCTGACCAAGACGGATGCTGCTCCTATTGCGGCTATCGTCTCCCTATTGACAATTCAAAATGGCGGATTCTCGAACAATAAAAAAGCCTGAAGAAAACTCTTCAGGCTTATTAAAGAGGCGCAGACCGGATTTGAACCGGTGGATACTGGTGTTGCAGACCATTGCCTTACCACTTGGCTACTGCGCCATAAATATTAAATTCACATGACTAGATTAGTATATCATGCCATCTTCTTTTCGTCAAGAATAATTCATCGACTGACCTCGACGGGATTCGAACCCGTGTTACCGCCGTGAAAGGGCGGTGTCTTAACCGCTTGACCACGAGGCCATCAACTCCCCGAGCGGGGCTCGAACCTGCAACAACTCGGTTAACAGCCGAGTGCTCTACCATTGAGCTATCGAGGAAAGTTGAAAGGTTTGCACCTTCAAAACTGCATATCAACTAAACACATTCCTTAGAACCATTTTGGTCAAGCCCTCGACCGATTAGTAACAGTCAGCTCCGGACATTACTGCCCTTCCACCCCTGCCCTATCTACCTCGTCGTCTTCAAGGGGTCTTACTTCTTTCGAATGAGA
>NZ_JAMOKJ010000009.1:0-124926 GCF_023656595.1 Coprococcus intestinalis
TACGTTCCCAGATCTCTTTTGCACGTTCCGAAATCGGATCATCTATTACTTTTCTTCGGTATTTTACAACCATGATCAGATGATAATACATCAAATATACTGAATGTGCATTATGATCCATTTTGTCCATATAATCAGTCCTTTCTATCCTTTCGACTGATTATAGTATACCACACTTTGTATCGTAGAACAAGCGTTCTATTTTCTTTTTTCTGCAATTCATCTCCCACCTGTAGAGGAAGGAGAATTCTTGCTAACTTTTGTTAAACCAAAACTGCTGTAAAATAAAGAAAATAGAAAAACAAAAAACTGTGTGAATCGTCCCATGATTTTATTCTGGAATTTTCACACAGTTCTCATATGCTTTTTATAAATCGGAGAATAATTCTTCTTTGTAAACTCCGTCTGCCAGCATCTGTCTGAAGCTTTCTTTGACAGCTGCCACATCCTCATGATAAGTCATACCGTACCATGTATCGTTGGTACGAAGCACTTTTACAGACATCTGATCTTTTTTCAGTAAATCACCGATGTAAATAGGAATCAGATATTCCGCTTTCAATGGATTCGCAGGAACTTCTTTCTCGAAAAATTCTGCAAAACCTTTTTCAAGTGTTTGCAGGAAATCAGGTGTCAGTCCCCACATGTTCATAGAAACAAGAGAATCCACATCCAGTTTCACGCCATCTGCCTCTGCACCATCTACTGTCTTCACAATATTCTTTGTCTCATCCACTTCAGTCAGATTGTGATCTGCATCCATTCTGCAGATGCCGCGGGTTACACCGCCATTATCTGACAATGTGTTTTTGAGTACAAATCCAGCCATACAGGACTTGCCGCCCACTACCAGATAATTATGAACAGCTTTAAAGCCTTCTTTGCCATAATAATCATCGGCATTGATAACGATAAACGGTGTTGTAATCAGGTCTTTTGCTGCCAGGACAGCCTGACCTGTTCCCCATGGTTTTGTACGGCCTGCCGGAAGTTCACCCGGAATATCATTGATATCCTGGAATGCATAATCTACAGTCACATTGTGTTCCGCACAAATCGCTGAAATTCTGCTGCCGATCACTTCTCTGAATTCTTCTTCAATGTCCTTGCGGATAATAAAAATAACCTTGTTGAAACCGGCTTCAATAGCATCATGGATGGAATAATCCATAATAATATGTCCCTGCTCGTCAATCACTCTGAGTTCCATCTGTCGGTTCATAAAAATGATCAATTACATACTGTCGGAGCTGTGATTCATCCGGATAAAACTCCATAAACTCTTCACCCTTGACATTCTCGCCATCAATAGTATCGATTGTCGGCGCCGGGCACTGACCAAGGAATTCTCCCAACTCCTGAAGCTGTGATGCTGTGCAGTCCGATGTGAGATTGTCATTGATGGACAGGATCAAATCTGCCGCAAAGCCGTCATCACCACTTAATTTATTGATCAGACCTTTATAAAGCTCTCCCATATACTGGCGCTGGCGTTCCATACGATGAAGATTCGTACTGTCGTCCAATCCCCTGCGTGTTCTGACGTAGGTCAGTGCCTGCTTACCCTGCAGGGTCACTTCAGTGCCTTTTACAAGGGCAGGATCCGCGCTGGTCATATCATCCAGCACTGTCACTGTCACACCGCCTACAGCATCATTGATAATCGGTACCGCATCCATGGTTAATGACAGATAATGGTCAATAGAAACGCCGTATAAAAGATTCGATACCGCCTTTACTGTATTGCGGCAGCTGTCCTTGCCGCCAGTGCCGTAAGTATGTGCCAAAGCCAGCTGGCCGGTAAATGTACCGGTGGACTTGCCGTTCACACCATAGCTCTCAATATCTGTCATCGTATCACGGTTCAGCTGCAGAATCTGACTAGACTGATTCGTCTTGTCCAATATCAGCAGCAAAAGAAAGTCTGTCTGCCTTGTGTTAACATAATCTGCATCATCTTCACCGGCTTCAAACTTATCCTCACCCATAATCAACACTGTCTCCAGATTATCCTTCAGACGATACCACTGATTATCATAGTAAATCTTCTCGCCCTCATTGTCAACCTTATTCTGCGTGTTCTCCACAGCCGCCTCACGATGACGGCGGCCGTTATCCCAGATAACGACCGCCGCAATACAAATGATCAGCAGAAGCAGCACGGACACACGCCGGACAACCTTTTTCAATTGATGATATTTCTTTCTGCCTAATCTTCGTTTTAATTTGTTCATTCGAGTTTAGAAACCGGCTTTTCTGTTCTTGCCTGTCATTACGAATGCTGCACAAGCGCCAACAAGGATCATAGCTGCAACAGCTGCTGCAACTGTCATGTTGATATCACTCGTCTGAGGTGAAGCAGGGCCATTTGGATTAATGGCTACTGCTGCGCTGTCTTTGATAAAAGCAACCGGGCAGAACTTATCAAACGTCACATCAACTGTACCATCAGAATTGATATTGATACCCTTCTGGTCTACCATCTCCCACTTTGTGCCATCACAGTTAACCATGGACATAAGAAGTTCACCCTGTTTTGCACCAAGATCGAATTTAATAGTAAGTGTGTTGCCGTCTTCTTCCAGTTTCTTCTGAGCTTCTTCCGGAAGAATAACATCAAAGAGGTCGCTGACAACGAGGTCTTCAACCTTTACATCACTTGTAATACCAGCCAGAGTTGTCTCGACTTCCGGGCAGATATCTTTCAGAGAAGCTGCATTCTTGATTTCATCATTGGCTTTCTTCAGTTCATCTGAAGCCTCAGAAGATGAAATAGGAACAACCTTGATCTGATCCATAGGAATGCCTTCTACTTCGTTGCCGTCTTTATCGTAGATGATCGCACCAACTTCTGTACCATCAGCTGTCTTTGTTGTAACAACCTTTGGGGCCTCCTTCTGTGTTACACTAGGTGTAAAATTATCTGCAAATGCAGGTACCGCACTGACACATACCAGTGCAGCTGTGAGTAATAAAGCACTTAATTTTTTCTTCATTCGAATCTCCTCCATTCATTGCCACATTACTTGTTGTCATTGTTACATTGTGCCGCTACCAGAAATCTTTTCTGATTGTTGCCTTTTAAGCAGGTTGAAAGGATAATGCTATTGGTATCGGCGCCTTTATATGCCTTTTGATCGATACAGGCGCCAAGTGCCCGGGTCGAAAGGATATCTTGGTAAAAAATATTGGCCACACGCTGTTTGCTGAAATCATAATTGTACAGAATGTGTGTCTTGTCAAAAGGAACTGCCGCAAAAACCGTATAGTGAAGTTCCTTATCCGGTAGATAAATAATAATCTCCTGATGTTCTTTCAGAGATTCTGCATCAGAATAAATTGTCTGAAGAGAACCAAACATCTCCCCATTGTCCATATCATGTCCGTAAATCACCGTCATGGGATCTTCCATCGTCGTACTGTTGTAAGAATGCTCTGTAAACAAACAGCCGGCAACAGCATGATTGCCCTTGTAATCCCTTCTCAGATAATATTCATCCTCTGTCGGATGCTGAAGGATGGGATAACTGATATCCGTTCCCGGAATCTCCAACCATGCATAAATATCTTCATTGACCGCTTTCAGGCTGTCAAAATCAATCGGGCTTACGTAGGCCACTGTCTCCGAAACCGTTTCACTCTCAGAGTTCTGAACAGTCTCCGGCTCAGTTTCTGTCTGCCGGTACTGTGACATATCCTCATGATGATGTTCCCAGGGACGCCACAGGGCCATAACCAGAACAACAGCCGCCGCAATAATAATGACGATCAGCCACTTTCTCTTACCCATTATCTATCGCCTCCCCGAAAAAATAATCTTCTGTCTCACTAAGCTTATGCACCGCTTCTCTGCCGCCCTTCTCCTGAAGCACTTTCATGGCTTCTCCAATCCTTGGCGGACGAGATGTGAGATTATGACAGTCACTGCCAAGAAAAAATCCATCCATCTCCCGGACCAGCTTCATCACCTTTCTTCGGGTATTCCATGAGAGAAAGGCTTCCGCATTAAATTGGAAGATCACCCCTTCATCCATCAGACGTTCCAGCAATTTCTTTGAAAAAAGCTTGAAATAGCGATCCACATGAGCCAGAACAACCTGCAGATGGGGGGTCTCATTCAGTCTGAGTACCTCATCAACTGTATGATTCGTCCATTTTACAAAGGGCATCTCTACCAGAAGCAGATCTGTTCCGGTAATCCTGAAATCAAGCACCTCCCTGGTATGAGAAATACCATCAAACCAGGCAAACTCCGCGCCTCTGTGAAGCCGTGGTCTCTCCTGCGGGAGTTCAGCCTGAAGCCTTGCCCAGGCATGCTCTCTTTTCTCAAAAAAATGATCCGGCTGATCCCGCCATGGATAAAAATGAGGCGTAAACACAACCGTCCCGGCTTTCTGCTCCTGCTCCATCAGAAGCAGCTTCAGACTCATCTCTACAGAACGGCTGCCATCATCAATTTCCGGCAAAATATGCGTATGTAAATCTATCAACAGAATCACTCTTTTCCAGCCTTAAGAGCCTTCTTCTTCTTTGGCTGTTTGATGTCTCTCTGCCTGTATTCATAACCATAGCCGTATTCATAATTCTTCTTGTACTTGCCGTAATACTTGCTGTAATACTTTTTGTACTGCTTATCCTGAGAATCAGTCATGGTCATAACAATACCGAGGATATTGGCCTTGACATAACGAAGCTTCGTAATCGTATCATCCAGTGTCGGCTGCAGACAGTAATTCTGACGCACAACCACAATCGTACCATCCAGCTTCTCCGCCATAACAAGGGCATCTGTTACGACACCCACCGGCGGAAAATCAAAAATAACATAATCAAAATAATACGCCCACATCTCCAGATACTTGTCCATATTCTTGGAATTCAAAAGTTCTGAAGGGTTCGGCGGAATATCTCCCGCCAGAATCAGGCTGAAATTGCGGTCTCCCTCCGGTTTGAGAAGAACAGACTCCAAACTGGTCATACCGGCCAGGATATTGGACAATCCCTTGCCATTCTCAATGCCCAGTTTCTGATAGATACTCGGCAGACGCATATCCGCATCCACCAGAAGCACCTTCTCGCCATTCTGGGCAATGGTGTAAGCCAGATTCAGCGCTGTGGTTGATTTGCCCTCACCTCTCATACTGCTGGTGACACCGATCATCTGACACTTCTTGCCTGTCGGCAGGGCAAACATCAGGTTCGTTCGCAACAGCTTATAGGCCTCTGATCCCGCAAAACTCACATCCGGTCCAAAAACAATCTTTCGTTTATTATCCATTGCGCTTACCTGCCTTCTTGCCGTATTCTCCATAATTGCCATATCTTGATCGGGAAGCTCCCTTCTGAGTAAGATCCGGCACAGATGCCAGAATCGGAATATCATAACGCTTCGTCAGCACTTCCGGAGACTTCACGCGCTTATCCATCATCATCATCAGAATAATAATACCACAGCTCAGCACCAGACCAAGGGCCACACCCATAACAAGGAACTTGGCCACGTTCGGTGAATATGGTGCTGTCGGTACAACTGCATACTGTACGATACGCGGTGAACTGCCGTCCACAATATCAGAGATATGATCCGGCAATACTTCAACAATCGTATTGGCCAGCATGCAGGCCTCCTCAGGATCCGCATCTTCCACCACAATAGAGAAAACCTCTGTGCCATCCACAGAAGAGGCAGAAATCATACTCTCCAACTGTTCATAAGTATAGGACACATTCGCTTTCTCAATCACATCTTCTAATGTTGGTCTGGACTTCAAAATAACGATATACGTATCTACCAGACTCTGGGCTGCATTCAGATCCGTCAGGCTGATAGAAGTACTTCCAACCGAAAGATTCGAGTTGTTGACATACACCTTCGCCTCAGAATGATATAGCGGTGTGATTAAAAAATTCGCATAGGAAAAAGCTGCTGCGCCAAACACAATCATACTGAGTACAATCACCCAAAAATGGCGCCAGAGCTCGCCTGCTACTTCCAACAGGTCAATTTCAATTTCATCATTGTTCTCTCGTTCCATAAACATCCTTTCCTCATTTTCATTAGTTCGGCAGATCATATTCCGCCATTAAATCATATTACATTATATTAAAGAAATGGTTAAAAAGCAATACTTTGACATAAAATGACAATATTGGTTCATTTTTCATAAATAAAAGCTTCCGCGAACCATCTGCAGATAATGATATCACGAAACCCTGATGGAGTAAATGCGGAACTGATTTTATCAAGTATGAAAAAAGTAGACATCCAGCCTAGTATACGTTATACTCAATTTAGAACAATACTTCAATAGCTCTTATATAAGATTAATAATTCAATGGCTTTTATATTAAGAAGAGGGGGATGTAAAAAATGGCAGTCAGACATAAAAAAATAGCCGTCGTCACCGGTGGCAGTTCAGGAATCGGCCGATGCACAGCAGCCGCACTGAGAGACAAAGGCTATCTTGTATACGAATTCAGCCGAAGGCACATTCCCATTAGCGGGGTAAAACATTTGTCAATGGACGTGACGGATGAAGAAATGGTCACCTCGGCTATACATCATATTATGAAAGCCGAAGGAAAAATTGATGCCGTCGTTAACTGCGCCGGTTTCGGCATATCCGGTGCTGTTGAATTTACAACGACAGAGCAGGCCAAATCACAGTTTGATGTGAACTTTTTCGGAACAGTGAATGTCAATAAGGCTGTTCTCCCTGTCATGCACCAGCAGGGCAGCGGCCATATTGTCAATATCAGCTCCGTGGCAGCCACAGCCCATATTCCTTTTCAGACCTTCTACTCTGCAAGCAAAGCTGCCGTTTCATCCTATTCTTACGCACTGGCCAATGAAGTCAGACCTTATGGCATCTATGTCACAGCAGTAGAACTTGGCGATATCCGCACCGGCTTCACCAAATCGCGCCAGAAAAACATCCTCGGTGACAAAGACTATGACGGACGAATTTCCAGAAGTGTCAGCCGCATGGAACATGATGAACAAAACGGCATGGCCCCGGAAGATATCGGCAGCTTCATCGCAGATATTGTGATAAAAAAGAAACCCTCCGTCCTTTATGTGGCCGGTACACAATACAAATTTCTGAGCCTTTTGTGCAAAATTCTTCCAACCGCACTCCGGCAGAAGATCGTAGGTATGATCTACGGGTAAAGCTGGGGAACAAGTTTCCAATCATGCGGTAAGACCTGCGATTATCCTATTACTGCAGTAAATAGCAAGTTGATAAACCTGTGAGCATCAGGAATTTATTTTGTATCACACTCCATTTTTTATTTTCGTTACAAACTATACGTCACCTTCAAAAATACCGTGTGAACTCCTGGAATTCAGTTTGTCCACACGGTCAATCCCTGCTTTCTTGCCCTCATCACCGCACAATACATCAATCCGCCTAGCACTCCGCCGACTGTGTTATAGAAGATGTCTGATAGCTGGAACGTTCCCAAACGAAGCAATAACTGCAGCATCTCTATCATTAAAGAAAAGCCGAACGCTATCTTTCCGCTTTGCCACAGTATCTTCTTCCAACCGTTTCCAATCTTCTCTCTGAACGTCCACATCACTACTGCTGAAAACGGCACCATCATGATTACGTTCTCGATGCACTCGGTGGTCAGCTTCTGTTCGCCATTCACTGTCTCCCAGATGCCCCAACCGCCCATAACCTTGGATAACGGATTCATCCACAAATTACGGTTCAATAGTGTTCGGAACAAGATCATCGAAGTCACAAAAGTCAACAGAAACAATTTTCGAAAGAACACGCTCTCTTTGAACTTCTGATACCAAGTCACTATGGCGCTCTTCCATCCTTTGCCTGCTGCGGTAGGCTCATACGCATACAGATAGAAAAACATGGCCAAAAAGGAAAGAAGAAGCGAAAAGCCAAACGGCTCATATAGCGCAGTCAGGATGTTTGTGAGGATCTTCCCGAATAAATCAATAGTTTCTTTCATCATTGTTTAGCGATCACTGAACAGGTCAGCCTTGTACACACCGTTCTCCAGCATCTTTTTAAAGCTATCCTTTACGGCCGCAACATCTTCATGGTAGGTCATGCCATACCAGGTATCATTGGTTTTTAATACCTTAACAGACATCTCACCCTTCTTCAGCAGCTCACCAATATATATCGGAATCAAATACTCTGATTTTAACGGATTATCCGGTACTTCTTTCTCAAAGAACTCTTTGAAGCCTTCCTCCAGTACATCCAGAAACTCCGGTGTCAAGCCCCACATATTCATGGAAACCAGGGAATTCACATCAACAACCACGCCATCTGCTTCTGCTCCAGTTGCAGTCTTTATAATATTCTTGGTTTCCACAACTTCCGTCAGATTATTCTGATCGTCCATCTTGCAGATGCCACGGGTCACACCACCATTATCGGACAGCGTATTTTTCAGAACAAAACCTGCCATACAGGACTTACCGCCATTCACCAGATACTCATGAACAGCCTTAAAGCCCTCCTTACCATAGTAATCATCTGCATTAATCACAATAAACGGGGTATCAATCACATTTTTCGCTGCAAGCACAGCCTGACCGGTTCCCCACGGCTTTGTCCGACCTTCTGGCATAGTTCCCGGAATATCGTTAATATCCTGGAAAGCATAGTCAACAGTTACATTATGAGAGGAGCAAATAGAGTCAATACGATCACCGATAACCTCTTTGAATTCCTTCTCAATATCCTTACGGATGATAAATACTACATGGTTGAAGCCAGCTTCAATCGCATCATGGATTGAGTAGTCCATAATGATATGTCCAGCATCATCCACGGGCTCCAACTGCTTGATTCCTGTTCCGAAGCGGCTACCGATACCAGCAGCCATGATAAGTAATGTTGTATTCATTGTTTTTTCTCCAAGTTTTTTCTATCAAATTGATTTTATCATAGTTTTTATTCTTCACATCTCTGCCGATCATAGATCGTTGCCTACTGCTCACCACGAAGAGGTGTGTGAAGGTTTGAGCAGCCACCGTGTGAGAATTCACACAGTTTTATTTTTCCTAATACAGACACTAATTCGACAGCATTCAACTTTTGGGGCATATTTAGTTCATTTTGCGTTTACAGTTTAGTACTCTTTCTTCAAGGCTCCTGAATGTTCTTCCACAAACTGTGCTATTACGTTCTCATATCCTTCCGGATCTTTTCTATAGTTCTCTACATGATTAGCTCCATGAACTATATAAATTTCTTTACTGCTTTTACAACTATTATAAATTTCTTTTGCCATATATAATGGTGCCAAGTTATCCATATCACCATGAATAATTAAAATCGGAATTTTTGTCTGTGATACCGCCTTACAAGCATCAGCCTCTTTTAAATTAAATCCTCCCCAAAGCTTTATTCCCACATCTGCAAAAATTTTGAATACCTCTACTGGCATTCCTTTAGGCAAATGGCTCTTACAATTTAACTCTAACATTTTTGTTGATGTTGTAAATCCACTATCTTCAATAATTCCACAAACAGAATCTGGAAAATCCAAATTACTACTCATTGTGACCACTGCTCCACCCATTGAAATTCCCATAAGAAATATCGGTGTTTCTCTTCCAAAATGTTTTGCAGCCCAATTAGCCCAATTTACACAATCATAACGTTCCTTCACTCCCAATGTGAAAATATTTCCTTCACTTTCATCATGCGCACGCATACTAACAAGTAAAACATTCCATTTTTCTTTCTGCGCAATTTTATAAATCGGCACACCATCCACGTAACTATGACCTCTAAACCCATGAAAGAAGATTACTAATGGAGCATTCTTCTTTCTCTCATAATAATGACCTTCCAACTTTGTTCCATCAGAAGCCAAGATAACAATTTTTTCATTATTTTTTCGCTTTATTTTATATGCTTCGGTAAGCCACTCATACTGCTCATCATCTGCTGTTCCCAAATCTGGCCATGCTGTTTCTCTTCGTTCACAAATTTTTTGGAACACTAATTGACTTCCTTCCCCCAAAATTATTATCGAAAAAATAAACATTATAATAACTACTGCAACAATCTTTTTCATTTTCACTGATCTCTCAGTTATTGCAAGTTGTTTTACTCTTTGCTTCATAAACATCACTTTCCTTCAATATTTATCATAAATGCTATCTTCCCGCTATACCACAGTATCTTCTTCCAACTGTTTCCTATCTTCTCTCCGAACGTCCACATCACTACTGCTGAAAACGGCACCATCATAATTACGTTCTCGATGCACTCGGTGGTCAGCTTCTGTTCGCCATTCACAGTCTCCCAGATGCCCCAGCCACCCATGACATCGGATAAAGGATTCATCCAAAGATTGCGGTTTAACAGAGTTCGGAACAGAATAAGTGAAGTCACAAAGGCCAGGAAGAACAGTTTCCGAAAGAACACACTCTCCTTGAATTTCTGATACCATATCACTATGGCGTTCTTCCAGCCTTTGCCGGCTTCTTGAGGTTCATAAGCATATAGATAGAAAAACATGACTAGGAAGGAAAGCAGGAGCGAGAATCCAAACGGCTCATAGAGAGCAGTCAGGATGTTTGTGAGGATCTTTCCGAGTAAATCAATCGTTTCTTTCATCGTTGTTTACAGATCACTGAACAAGTCAGCCTTATACACGCCGTTCTCCAGCATCTTCTTGAAACTGTCCTTTACTGCTGCAACGTCCTCATGATAGGTCATTCCGTACCAGGTGTCGTTAGTCCTCAGAACTTTCACAGACATCTTTCCCTGCTCCAGCAGTTCACCAATGAAGATAGGAATCAGATACTCTGCTTTCAGAGGATTGCTGGGTACTTCTTTCTCGAAGAACTCCTTGAAGCCCTCCTCCAGCACATCCAAAAAATCAGGAGCCAATCCCCACATATTCATGGATACCAGAGAATTCACATCAACAGCCACACCGTCTGCTTCTGCTCCGGTTGCAGTCTTGACGATGTTCTTGGTTTCCACAACCTCGGTCAGGTTGTTCTGCTCATCCATCTTGCAGATACCACGAGTCACACCGCCATTATCAGACAGCGTATTCTTCAGCACGAAGCCAGCCATGCAGGACTTTCCGCCGTTCACCAGATACTCATGAACCGCCTTGAAGCCTTCCTTGCCATAATAATCATCTGCATTGATCACAATAAACGGGGTCTTGATGACATCCTTTGCTGCAAGGACTGCCTGACCTGTTCCCCACGGTTTCGTGCGACCTTCCGGCAGAGTTTCCGGAATATCATTGATATCCTGGAAAGCGTAGTCTACAGTTACGTTGTGAGAGGAGCAAATGGAGGCAATGCGATCGCCGATAACCTCTTTGAATTCCTTCTCAATATCCTTACGTATAATAAATACTACATGATTGAAACCAGCTTTAATCGCATCATGGATTGAGTAATCCATGATGATATGACCAGCATCATCCACTGGCTCCAACTGTTTGATTCCTGTTCCAAATCGGCTACCGATTCCAGCGGCCATGATAAGTAATGTTGTGTTCATATTTTTTCTTCCTCTTTTCATTATTTTTTGTTGCATAGCCCAAACAGCTACACCTATAAAACCGCCAAGCGTATTTTGGAAAATATCCGATAACTGAAATGTTCCTACTCTAAAAAAAAGCTGACATATTTCAATTAAACATGAAAAGCCAAAGGAGATCTTTACAATATTAAACAAGATTTCCTTGTCCAAACCATCTTGTTGACAAAATCCTAGCACTCCAAAATAAGCAAGTGGGACAAACAGAAAAACATTAAGCATCCCTTCCGTATTTAGGGTGCCATCTGAAGTGAAAACTCCCCATTCCCCAATTATATTTTCCCACGGACATTGCCATATACTGCGACAAATCAAAGTTCTAGACAGCACCATAAACAGGATGGTAAAGAATGCAAATTTATATCGAGTGATCTTATCCGTTCTAAGCATATGCCACTGATGAATAAGGCACTTTTTTAATCCTTTATGTTCTACTTCGGGCAAGGCGATCATGCATATTACTGCGAAAATCAGCCCGAATCCTAAATATTGATATATACTATAAAAAACGTCATCAGCTACTGCTTGCATCTTTTCCTTTCCCTAATGTAATTGAATAGTATAGCAATTAAAGTCGCACTTCCTGCGCAAATAAAGAAGGATACGAAATTATGGTAATCTTCCTTATACAAAACAAGTGCACACAATGCCACAAAGTACATATGGACAAAATATATTGTTCCACTTAAGTTTCTCAGTTTCTTATAAAAATCTCCATGAAGTTCCATCTTTGGACATTTATATATAATCAGGCAGAATAGCATGAAAAAGATTGGAAGGTCAAGCATCTGGCTGAGGTACTGCCCCCCCCGATAAGGCTTATAGGAATTTTTATTAGATAAGCAAATAGTGCAATCTTTCCCTTGTGAAGAATTTTTGTCAACTCACCTGACTTCTCAATGTCAGCAATATACATACCTAAAGAAACAAATACTAACGATTGAAAGAAACCATTTCTTGTCGTCGCAAAGATTGAGAAATAAATATTAACTGGAAATGCTAATAATGCCGGTAACTTGTCTTGATGCCCCCCAAAAGCGGTAAGAACTATACCAACAAGATATGCCACTGATCCAAAACCTACAATCTTTTCTATTGAAATTCTTTTTGATAAAATATCTATAAGAATCAAGGCGAAGATTAAACCATTGAGATACCATAGCGCCCATGAATAAAAATTATCTCCCACGAGGATATAATTCCGAATACAAAGAGCTGCATATTCTACTGTTTTATTTCCTTCAATAAACCACCCATAAACTGTCAATGGCAAATATACGATAGACCATATGATATAAATATTAAAAATCTTTTTTATGCGGTAGCCAAGTTTTGTATGCAAATCTTTTTCCGGTTGTTTAACAATCAAGAAATATCCAGTACATGCATAAAAGAACGGTACTGCATAGTTTGATATATTATAGTACACAACTTTGTCTAAGAGAACACTAACAGCTTGAAGTGGTCTCGTGTGTATCCCAATTACAAGATATGCACACAAAAATTTTATCAAATCTATCAGTTTGTAATCTTTATTGCGTTGCACTTCATCCATCATCCCGCTTTCTTCATATTTAGGCCTTATGTGAGATTTTCCCTTTCACTTTATTCACAATCTCGAATATCAAGGTATTCTTCATAACTAAGTTTACTGCTGTGTATGCGATAACACCACATAAAATCTCTAATATAAGCCCAATAGTATTTGGCAATTTAAACTGCATAATGATGTAGACACTCAATGTCATCACTGCTGTACTAATAAGCCCCTTCGTCAATGCTTTCATATTAATGGTAAATTTCACTTTTTTCTTCATATAAATGAATTGAACAGCATTTGTAACCAGTTCACTAAATACAGAAGCTATTACAGCACCATTTTGAAGAAGTATAGGAATTAAAGCTGCATTCGTTATGATATTTATCACAGATGCAGATGCTGAAGCAGGCAAAATAATCTTTTCGCTCTTTGTACTATAAACAAGCTGGTAACAGAACAAATCTCCAAAGCCTTTGATCAGAATCAGAGGACACATCAAGCGTATTGTTAAAACAGCGGGTTCAAAAGCCTCGCCGTATAAGAACTCAACTGCTTGCGGAGCAACAAGCGCCATTCCTACTGTCATCGGAAAAGTCATAAAACATAGGACTTGAAAGCCTTTATCTAATAATTTATAAAATCCTTGCCTATCATTGTCATAGTAATAGCTAAGTCTTGGTAACAATGCAGCAGTAATAGCATTCGCCATGGTCAAAACCATTGTAATTGTCTTCTGCGCGTATGTGTAGTACCCAACAGATTCATCCGTCGCCAAGATGTTAAGCATTGTTACATCAATTTTATTGTAAATACTCGATAAGAATATAATACACGCAATCAAAAGAACGGGTTTCATATGGCGTTTTAACTCGATTCTAGAGAAATCAAGTGCGACATATTTTCTTGCGTTCAGAACATTAAAAACATAATTTCCGCCTGTGGCCAAACTAGATATAAGCGCATATATTACATAATCCTCCCTTGTTTTCACAAATAAAAATAATGCCAAAAGAGAGAGGCCTTTAATAAGTAAGCTTCGCCCTGTAATATATCCATATTCTTCCAGCCCCTGATACATCCAGTCAATATTAAGATAATTAAAGGCAATAGAAAGGCCACAGGCTACATAAAGTGCCCATTGTCCACTAAAACCCTCATTAACAACCACTAGACCAATGAATCCAACAACTGCCAAAGTTGTCGATATAATATTCACAAGTAGAAGCTCGGTGAACAATTTGTTTCTTTCATGTTTTTTTTCTCTAACTTTTGCAAACTCTCGTACTCCATAGGATGGCAATCCAAGTGCTGCAAGTGTCACAAAATAGGAAACAATATTCTGTGCAGAAGCCACTTTACCAACGCCGGCCGGCAGAAGAATCCTTGAGACATAAATAGATGTAGCAAAAGGAAACAGGATATTAGCTATCGTATAAATTACGTTATATATTGAATTTTTAGTTAATGATTTTTGCATTATCTTTTACGGACTATTGTCCAAGAACTCCTTCCATTATTTAACATCGAATTTCTACACAGTCAACCTTATTGGGACTTTTTCACTATCTTAGTCATCTTTTTTTCTACTCTATACGGCAAAGAAATAATCTTAGTAACCGTATGAGCAAATCCATATCCAAACCGTTCTGTAAGATTCCATTCTATATTCTGAAGTTTTCTTTCTTTTGCATTAATCCAAGTCATTGAAAATTGATGGATACTTACAGTTTTATTTGTAATTGTTGTTTTCCCTGTTAGTGGTGACTTCGGCGAAAACACTTCTTCTTCATAGACCACAATTCCTGCATCTAAGTGTTGATATGTTCTCCTTGTATCATCTAGTCCATATTCTTTTAGGATTTCCGTTTGATAATGCGGACACGCAATTAAATTCAGAGTTCCATCTTCGTTATAAAAGGAAATCCTATCATATAAATCAAGAATCTTTTTCAAAGCTGGATGGCCTTTCTCTGCACCAAATCCCAATCCAAACGCCACAGAATTCTCATAGCTTCTTCCCAGTTTGTCTAGCAATGGGTCTCTCATTTCCCACCCACAATACATTCTATCATTTAAAAAACTATCAAGCTCCTTTACTAACTCAACATCAGTGTCCATATATATGCCACCGTACTTATACACGACATCAATTCTGGCATAATCAGATACAAAAGCCCATTTTTTTTCTTTATAAGCGGCTTTCATATATTCATTGCTATTCACATCGTAATTATTTTCATTCCACTCTATTATCTTGTAGTCTGGACAATACTTTTTCCATGATTCAATACAACGCTTTGCTTCTTCTGGAAGAGGATTCCCTCCAAACCAGCAATAGTGTATTACTTTAGGTATCATAAATTCATCCTCGTCTTCCTTGTACTCTTAAATAACTAGGTCACAATATATATTTATTCAGATTGTCTTTCTAACGATCTGCTTCCACTTTCTGATTACCCGCTTCTTATAATTATCAATCCAGTACAAATATGGCCATCCGATTGTTAACAAATGTAGTTCGCTACGATTTTTCGGCAACTCTTGCTCAACAAACCTATCTGGTAAGATTTCAAAGCATGCATCTTGTACAGACACTTTAACACGCATTTTACGCATTTGGAGATGAATATAAGCAAATTCTGTCTTCACAAGTTCACTACCATTCCACTCGATTCGCAAAACATTTCCATTATTCCAATAATACCGTGCCTTTTTATACGTTTCATTAACAAAGTCGTGTTTAGAAACATCATAAAATGCTCTAATAAATTTTGCAGAAAAGACAGAAGGATTCATGCTCAAATCCTTTTCATAAATCCTTGCTCCATCTTCACGAAAAATGCTATGCACATTGTCATGACTATTACAGTCTTCATCAAACACAAAAATTTTGTCCGTTGTAAATGCTTCTTTATATAAAACACGTCCTTTATAAGACTTCATAAAGCGACGATTATTTTCATACGTGTTTTTATATATTGTCAAATGTCCCGCAGCGAACAATTTATCATAGTCCTCGTTCAACAATGGCGTAACATTTTTTTCGAGGTTTCCAAAAATCAAATCGCAATCACAGTGGCCCCAGTAATCAAAGTCCTTAATGTATTTCTCAAATAGAAACCCATAGGCAGGTTTGTAATCACATAATTTATATGCTGATTCAAGTACAATCTTAAATCCAAATTTTTCGTTAGCTATCTTACGTATTTCATCAAGTGTAGTTTTAATAACATGAACATTTTCTGGACAGGCATACTTAAACTCATTGTCAGTAAAAATCATCCATGTGTATGTAGGGTTGGCCTCACATGATTTAAGAAAAAGCGGGAAATAATTATTAAATTGTCCAAAGTAGGGTAAAATCAAGACACATCTTTTATTTTTCTTCCTCATCATCAAAACAATACCTCATAAATTCTTCATAATTAGAAAATTCAGGAGCATGTTCTTCCATATACTCAATTGACTGCTTTTCTGTATTGCCTAGCTTAAGCTTATTTGAAAACACATTGTTTATTAAAACGCTACTTTTTGTTTCAAACAGCATAAAGTACTCATGAAAAACCTCTGGATCGGGCCGACGTTTAAAACGCTCATAATACCTCTGAGCTAATTCTTTCGCTTCAGCCTTTTGTTTAGCGTAACGTTTGTCAAAGAATTCATTAATACTCATCAACTTTCTCGCTGGAACGCCCGCATAAACGCTGTCAGACTCGCAATCCTTTGTAACTAGACTCCCTGCTCCAACCACAACGTTATCGCCTATTTTCACATTTCTTTCTATAATTGTATTCATACCAATAAATACATTGTTTCCTATTTCGACTATACCACTAGCTCCAAGGACCCCCCCCCGACAATTTTTAAGAACCGACCATGAATAATCGTGTGTTAAAATTTTTACACCCTCAGTAATCCTTACATGATCACCAATAGTAATCATCCACGGATACTGCTCATCAATTAGCGTCTTTGTCGGGACATATATAATGCAATCGCTTCCAATTTTCATTCCTATCGATCTTAAGTGTTCAATATAAGATGATGATTCTGCCTTATACCCATAAGCGGTCTTTCTCAAAATGCTTTTTATATTCACTTTAGCAATCCTCCTTAATTTCGTTGCTACCATACTGCATTGCTACAAAACCAATTGCCATTCCAAAATAAATTATATAAGCTGTATCCACTCGAATTGCTGAGCTGTGCCACATCAAAAAAATCATAGCCACTGTGAAAATAGCACTTGTTATCATATACGGCCGACTCGCATTAGAATACCTTTTCAATTTTGCCAACAATGTAATAATCAATGTA
This sequence comes from Coprococcus intestinalis, assembly GCF_023656595.1. Classification (NCBI taxonomy): domain Bacteria; kingdom Bacillati; phylum Bacillota; class Clostridia; order Lachnospirales; family Lachnospiraceae; genus Coprococcus; species Coprococcus intestinalis. Next base: position 17,416 of record NZ_JAMOKJ010000009.1, read on the forward strand.
ACAAAGAAAAACACGTACAACCCAAAACCGATAATTCCGCATTCTAGATACGTCCATTGATTTGTAAACCACCGATAATTATAGTCACCATAAGCTCTGTAAAAGTCACTCTGAAAAAACGAAAATGCAGATGTGTCACAATTACCAATACCCAAACCAAACCACTCTTTAATCGGAGTTCTCAGGAATAATTTATTAATTACTTTAAATGATCCGACACGTGGAATTCTATACCCCTCATCAAAAGTCGCAGTTGCATAATCCATAAAATTCTTTTTATTAAAAAGAATATTCAACATATCCGGTGCCAAACGATCAACCAAATTGATAACAACCACAAAGCCCAGTAATAAACCAACTAGAATACCTAACTTTCTAACTGTAAGACCTTTTTCAACATATTGATTAATCAGTGCTGACAAAATAATGCATAACACGGCCAACATTAACATCATCTTTTCCTCAGCCATTGCACCTAGCATAAATGTAGCCGCAATAATAAACGCAAATTTTTTGAATGTAGTTTTTTTAGCAAAATAAAGGCTTGAGTAAAAGCATAAAAGCAACAGGCAGAATGGATTCAAGCCACCACCGCCCCAAAAAATTCCTCCACCAAAATCATCGCTAAAAAGCCCAAGGACAAAATACTTATATATACCAACAAGCGCATTAAGTATTTGTGACGCAAAATAAAATCGAATCACTTTTTCGACATCATCAAGTGTAAAAAAGAGAATTACTCCAAAAAACAATATAAAATAGCGGCAGAGATTTCTTATTCCCCAAAAAATGAGCAACGGTTTTACATAATTTATTCCAGCGCCAACCATTAAAAACAGCAAAAGTGCAATCAAAATATAGAGAAGAGGGGCGCATCGATTTTTAATCTCCTTAATATACTTTGCTTCAAAGTAAAGCAACATCAAATTCAAAACATCACACAAATAGAATGTTGAAAGGCTAATACCAAACAAACTATACGCTACAGAGAACACAATGCATGCGTATAGTATCCAAAATATGCACTTCTTTGGTGTAACTATAAATAATTCTCTTCGCATACTTTTATCTCCCTAAATATTGTTGAGCTCTTATCAACACGATAGTGCTGAAACTCATCTTATGTCTAATACAAAAATGAATCATTCTTCTTGCTCTTGAAAAACTAGCATCTGGTACCATCCATACAATTTTTTGAACCATCTTATTTGTACACATTTGGGAAATCGAACGATGGATTTCTTTAACACCAATTTCTTTTACACAATTGACTTCGCTTTTCATACAAGCAAGCAAGTTATCCAAAAAAGGTCTTTTAATCCTGTATCTCACTTCATCGCTGTAAACATCTGATGCACATAATTCTTCTAAATGCAGTTGAAATGCGACAAGCTTTTCAAAGCGATCTGGCTTATATACATGTGTAAGCGACTGGTCATTTTCGCAATAATAATAATATGCCTTCTGTACAACATTAACACTATGCACATTCGGCATGAGTTTCATTAGCGAATACACATCTTCACTAATATACTCTCGTTCGGAGACAAAATGGAAGTTGCATTCTACCAATAGTTGTCTTCTATATAAGCAACTCCATGCACTCATCAACAAGTCACTGGCTGTTCCTGTTTTAGGATCTGTACAAATTAACTCTGGTAAAAATTTTGATAAAACTTCTTCACCTTCATACTTTTCCAACGGTGTTTTTGGAATAAATGTTTTTGTAATATTCCCCTGTCTATCAACATCATGATGTCCAAATTCAATCAAATCTGGATTATCGGAAATTATGACTGTATATAATTCTTCAAACAGTCTTGTATCAATATAGTCATCACTATCAAAAAAAGCAATATAATCTCCAGTAGCAACATCTAAGCCAGAATTTCTCGCCTCACCCAGACCAGCATTTTTTTTATGTACAACCTTAATACGATCATCAACTTTTTCCCAATTATCACACATTTGTGGGCAATTATCCGGAGAGCCATCATCAACAAGAATAATTTCAAGCTTTTTGTAGGTCTGATTCATGACACTATCAAGGCATCTATTCAGATATTTTTCCACATTATAAATTGGCAGTACAACACTAAATTTAATTTCTTCTTCTGTTTGCTTCATCATATTCTCCTCATAGATGCGCTAAACTGTATTTTTCATACAGCAGTACTACAATTACATATCGTTAACAATAATTCTATACTTCTCATCCCATGTTAGCTTACTGTTCACATATTTATAACCATTTAGTCCCATCTGCTTTGCCAGTTCTTTGTCCTGTCCTAATGTTACAATTGCTTTGCACCAGTCTTCCTTGATACCTTCAAGTGCCTGGTCCGTATTTACAAATACACCGCAGTCAACTTCTTTTAGCAGCCTACAAAAACTTGTATCAAATGCAACTATTGGCACCGCATATGCCATTGCCTCGAGCAGCACATTTCCACTTGTTTCTCTAAGACTCGGCAAAACAAAAACATCTGCCTGCTGATATGCTTCAGCAATTTGATTCAGCGGACGATTACCCATTAATTTTACATTTTTTCCAACACCACTATCTGCTATTTGTTTTTCAATTAATGCACGATCATCGCCATCACCAAAAATCAAGAGTTCCCAATTCATATCGGTAGGCATCAAAGAAAGAGCGTCAACAAGAAAAGCTATTCCTTTTTTTCCAATCAATCTTCCTACAAAAACGATTTTGAGAATATCGTTGTTTCCTTTCCGAATAGGAAGATTTTTGTATTCATCTCTTAATGCCAACTCCGGCATTAATGGCACATCTTTTCCTACGATGCGAGAAATTTGCTTTTGAGTTTCATTATTTATGCAATATATCTTATAATATGAGCGCAGTGCTTTCTTATAAAAGGGATTCCATGAACAGCTCTTATTTACAAACTCTCTAAAACTCGCAACCAGTTGATTCTTTTCATAGACCTTCAATGGCCTTGGTGTTACCTGCGCACCTCCCATTGGCCCCCAAATCACCTTTGCACCTTTAGCCTTATATAACTCACTTGGAATTCTGTAATCATTCATAGTAACATGATGAATTACATCAAAACGGATTCCTGAATGTTTAACCCAAAGCCATGCCCAATGCTGCCATAAAATATAATACATATGATGAAAAGCGGAATGCTTTTCTCTGAACCAGTTAAGTGCATTAGGGACATCAACAATAACTAATTCGACATGTTGTATATTAAATTCTTTGAGACCTCTTCTCGTGTCCTTCTCATTGAATTTCTTGGTAAGAAGGATTATTCTATCTCCTTCTTTATAGTTTTTCTCGTACTGTAAAACCCAATTCCAACCAATACTATCCTCTGAACCCTTATAAGGGTTCACGCTATATGCAGAAATAAGATAATTCACCATTTCACCTCCCAAGAATCAATGTTGAAAGCATATGATTTTTTCTAACGACGTATTTTGACAGAAAAATCGGAGCAATCAAACCCAAAAAAAGCATCATCCATGCGTATACTAAATAATCAAATCCTAAAATTTTGCCACATACAACAAAAATCGCCTGCTGCACATAATAGCCAATCATATATATATCCATTCCATAATCACCTAGCAGCATCCATAACTTTTCTCCACAATGGTAATGTTCAATCTGCACTGCAATAACAAAAAGCAGAAATACGCCAATAACGGTTACTGCAGTTGCCAAAATCCAAGACTGAGACTTATAAATACTAACAAACGCAAGCATCATATATCCTACGGAAACAACCGCTATTAACACTATTCCTTTTACTGACATCAGAAGTTCGGAAGTCTTTATTTTTTCATAAAGGTATTTTCTCGCAATACTTCCTGCAAAATAAATCCATGCATAGCTGAAGAAAAATCCCACGATATAGCCAGATTGTTTGAAGACAACTGTGTTTAACACATATACTACAAACATAACACCCGCTAAAACTGTACGACTCACGCTATCAAATAAGATTCCAAAAATAGAAATAACAAACAAAGCATACAGAAACCAAAGACCACCATTCGGATTGTTTCTTCCAATTAAAACATCTACTGCAAGAGTAGAATAATTAAGTGGATTCCTTGCAAATGCTCCAAATAATAGCTTAAGAACGGCTGTGACCACTGTTAAAAAGAAATACGGCACCATCAGCCGCTTAGCTTTTTTTACAATAGCTTGTTTCTTTTCGCTAATGGTACGTCTTTTCTCGCCTTCAAGAAATCCGCTAATAAAGAAAAAAGCTGGCATATGAAAACAATAAACAAAACTTTTTATAAAACCCAAAATAGTAGGCGTTTCTGTCGGATTAAAAGAATGTCCAATAACGACACAAAGCACAGCCATTCCACGCATTATATTTATTTCATTAAAATATTGTTTTTTACTTTTTTCCATTGTCAAGCCTTTCTCTTTCTATCTCTAAAAATTGTTCTACCCTTTGTTTTGTAGAAAGTTTGTATCTGTATTTCATGCAGTCTTCAATATACATTTCACTGTTAGAAACCACGTCATTCAAATCGGATTTATTCCACTGTTTCTTCGCAATGCCAAGTTGATAATCTTTGATATAGGTGGAATTTAGCGGAATGTCTGTTGTGACAATAGGCGTTCCAACTTCAAACTCTTTGGGAAGATGGTCAAAATACGGCAAAATATATGCTCCCCTCTTCATTCCCTAATCCTTGTCCTCTCCACATCTTCCTCAATCCCACTTTCACTAGAGCAGTTGCATGACATAATTATTCTTTTATATCTCGTTTCCACTTTCCATACAACAATTGACTCGGAAGGAAAAGGGCACAATATAAAATTTTGTCACTACTATTACTCAAAAGCTCACCACTTTTTCTTCCAGCGAACTTTCCGTATATTTGATACTGCAGCATTGATTTGATTCTTATTTTCATGCAAGCATTCGAGTCCAAGAATGCCTCTGCTCTAGCTATGCATCCATTCGGGGACTTTATATTGTGTTTTCTACGGTTATTAGTCAGACCATCTTCGAGATAGTCTGAAATGTAAATTACACGATTAAAGAATCGCATTTTATACTTTTCAGACATTCTAACCCAAACGATATCCTCACCTAGAAACTTTTCCCCTTGAAACTCAGGAAATAGATATTCTTTTAGACAGTGCGTATACCACACTTCCGCCATATCTCCACCAATGTTTCTATTAATTCGGCACTCAACATAGGATTCTTTCATCCCATCCTGTGGCACACCAGATGTACTTAAATATCCACCATCCGGCTTTCCTCTCAAAAAGCTAAAGCCACAAAGATCACTCTCGTTTTTGTACTTTTTATAAATCTCATTGACACAAGAAATTGCATCTACGGTAAGAGAATCATCGCTGTCAACAATAAATGTCAACGGAGCCTTTATAAACTGATATGCATAATTCAGTGCCGTGTGCTTTCCGCCATTTTCTTTTTTATGATAAGAAATTGGAAAATCTGCCGTCTGCTTCATTTGCTCGACACGTTCGCTTGTATCATCTGTACTACCATCATCTACAATGAGCCACTCAAAGTCCTTACAGTCCTGAGCACATAAGGATTCATATAGTTTTTCCAGAAGTTTTCCTCTATTGTAGGCGGGTGTAAGAACTGTTATATTGCTCATTTTAGACCCCTATCATTTTTATAATTTCACTTTTCTAACTAAATTATCCTGGACAATCTTCAACACACTTGACAAAAGTAGGGTTAATCCAATTGTCCACAATATAATTTCCAAGTTACCTACTTGTTTTCCTTCCGTTGTCTCCTTTTCAAAGAAATAGAGAATAAACGGATGGATGATATAAATTTCATAAGATATTGTTCCTAACCAAATCAGAAATCTTTTCTGTATCTTTACTTTTTTCAATAATTCAATTAGAGGAACAATAAATGCTATCGTGATAATATTCCGAAGAACCGACTGAAACAATTGATTATCAAAACCCACCACACTTAATGTGAGTCTTCCGATAAACAAAATTTCAAAAGCTACAATTGCAACAATTTCTTTCCTCAAAAAACAGATTTCAAAATAAGAATCTATTTTTCTCTCATATATCGCCCACAGAATTCCAAGAGGCATACCAATAATGGACGCATACATTTCATCACGTGGATTAACAAAAGCACTGATCAAAATATATGCAATTGTTATACTCGTAAACCAATATGCTCCCACATTGATTTCTGTGTGCCGAAACACTGCATAAAATATTATATATGCGGCTATTATCACCCATATAAACCAAAGTGGTTGGATGTATCGAATTGTAAATGCTTCAGCGATTGCTCTTACAGGTGTCTGCCCCCCCCAGATAATTTCTAGCCCTATCCAAGTGATTGCGACTATCACATAGGGAGCAATAATGTTCAAAAGCCTTTTGGACAGAAACCCTTGAAGATAATTTTTCTTTTGCAGTAACCCACAAATCAAGCCATAGCCTGACATAAAGAAGAAGAAGCCCACTATCGGAAATGCAATGTACCAAATCGTTTTCACATACACAGGCAAATTTGATACCCGAAAAGATATGTGGTGCAACATAATAATTATTGCCGCAATTCCTTTACAACAATTCGTAGTCGTCCTATCCAATCGGCCATCCATTACTTCGTCTCCATCTGCTGTGCGATATCAGCATCCACGATTTCCTCGCCGGTCTTATGCTTCAACTGCTCCTTGCTCGCCTCACTCAGACCGTTGTTGATCACACAGTTCATATCGCAGGTGCTGCACTTATCCAGCTCCTCTTTGGTAACTTTGCCATCGCGGTAGTCACGGCAGATCTTCAACTCGTACATACTGTACGGATGCTTGGTGAACAGAGCCTTGAACTTGTGAACCAGAACCCAGATAGCCGGCTTCCAGATGTACTTGTGCATCGCAGGACTTACGCTGCCGATCATCCAGCAGTCACGGTCGCAGCAACGAACCTTTGCACGAACTTTCTCAGCCTCCGAGCTGTTCCACAGCTCATCCCAAGTCTGGTTGTTCAGGTTGCCCATGACTTCCTTATCCTTGGTGCCATTGCAAGGCATAACATCACCATACGGGTCAATGAAGAAGGTATCGAAGCTCATATCGCAAGGCAGCAGACGCTTCTGGCCGTAGATGTAGTTGATCAGACCGTGATTAAAGTATGCACGGAACCACTTCTTCGGGCTGTTGCTACGGAGCAGTTCGTTGACCAGATTTTCAAAGTTCTTTGCGACCATCGGACGGTCGTGGATGATGTTCTTGGCCTCAACGAAATAGAAGCTGTTGTGCAGAGAAGCAGTTGCGAACTCCATGCCCATCTCGTTGGAAATCTTGTACAGCGGAACCAGGTCAGGAGCATTCTTGTCCTGAACGGTCATACCGAAGCCGACATCCTTCATGCCCATTTCACGCAGCTTTTTCAGTGTGCCGTAACCACGCTGGTAGCCGTTCTGCAGACCACGGATCTCGTTGTTGGTCTGCTCCAAACCTTCGATAGAGATACGAATACCGATCTGCGGGAACTCCTTGCACAGGTCAACGATACGGTCTGTGAAGAAACCGTTGGTAGAAATAACAATACGGTCAGACTTCTTGTACAATTCGCGCACGATATCCTTCAGGTCGGTACGGATGAACGGCTCGCCGCCGGTAATATTGGTAAAGTACATCTTTGGCAGCTTCTTGATGGTTTCGATGCTGATTTCCTCTTCCGGCTTGGAAGGTGCTTTATAACGGTTGCACATGGAGCAACGAGCGTTGCAGCGATAAGTGACGATGACAGTACCATTCAGTTTCTTTTCGCTAGTGTTAGACATTTTTAATACCTCTATCTCTCTTTTTATCTATAAACCTTCATAATTTTCTCGTAATACTCATCAATGGTATCGAAGCTGATGTCCTTACAGTTCGCACTGTACTCCGCACACCGCTTCTTATCACCCCAGAGCTTCTCGATCTTCTTCTTCAGATCTTCAGCATTTCCGCTTTCAAACAGCTCGCCGGTCTTACCAACCTGAATCAGTTCTGGGATGCCACCAATGTTCGCTCCCAGCACCGGCGTGCCGTACATCTGGGATTCCATCACGGAGAACGGGCAGTTCTCATACCACTCAGAAGGGTAAATGGAGAACCGTGCCTCACGGATCAGCTTCTCCAGTGCCTCACCTTTCTGGAAGCCAACGTTCTTGATGTTCTTAATACCATTTACTGTCTCTTCCAGCGGGCCAGTACCAGCGAAGATGAACTGCACATCCGGCAGTTCTTTACATACCTTGATGAGCGTGCCGATACCCTTCTCCTCCGAGAAGCGGCCGAAGTAAAGGACGTAATCCTTCTTCTCCGTTTCTTTCCAATCCACCTTGTCGATGAAGTTGTGCATTGCCACGGTCTTAGTAGCAAACAGAGGATTGCTGTCCATCTTGCTCTTCATGAACTCGGAGCAGCAAATCATAGTGTCAATGTACTTATAGGTACCTTTCCACTTCCAGAACTCCGCTTCCATCATGCCGATGGCTGACTTCGCCGTTGAGCCGTGGATGCACTTGCCTTTCATACAGTTCACAAAATGGCCGCCGAGGCACTTCTCACAGTTCTGGTGAGTATTCGGATTATTCAGCATGTGGTTCGGGCAGACCAGCTGGTAGTCATGTGCCGTAAAGATGATCTTACAATCTCTTCCGTTCTCCTTGCGCCACTTCACAATTTCCAGAATGATGGAAGGTGTCAGCTGGTAGTTAAAATTGTTCAGGTGACAGACATCCGGCTTGAAGTCATCTAGTACTAGTCTTAATTTTTCTCTTGCTTCCTTGCTGTAGATGGTCTTGATCGGGTAGGTCAGCTTGCTCAGTTTGCTGCCGCCGTGGAAGTCCATATCAGATGTATAAGCATTGACACGGTTGCCCACGCAGCGGCCTTCGTGTTCCATACCGAAGTACTGAACCTCGTGTCCATGCTGCTCCAGTGCCTCACCCAGCTTAAATATGTAGGTTTCTGATCCACCGTTTGGATATAGAAATTTATTTATTATCAATACTCTCATCTATTATTATCTCCTGTACAGTTTCATCGTTTCCTTTACGACTTCATCCCAGTTGTATTTTTTGCAGATAAAGTCAGCTACATGCTTCTTCATTTCCATAACCATTTCAGGATGGTCACAGGCATCTTGCAATTTTTCTTGCAAGTCCTCTACATCCGACTTTTTGAAAATCAATGCCTTATCTTCCACAACCTCAGTGCACTCTGGAATATCAGAAACCAAACAACAATTGCCATAACTCATAGCTTCTAGCAGGCTCAAGGGCATTCCCTCCAGATCAGAAGGTAATGTGTAAATATACGCATTGCTATATAATTCATCAAGCATCTGCCCCTGAACAAATCCGGTAAAAATGATTCTATTATCATCCTTTGCCAACTCTTTCAGTTCCACTATAAAAGAATCCGTATCGCTAGAGCCCCCAGCAATAACCAATTTTTTTTCTGTTTTGACATTCTCAAACGCTTCAACCAAATACCGGATACCTTTTTCCGGTACCAGTCGACCAAGAAATAATATGTAGGAATCTTTTGTCAGTCCAAATTTTTCTGTTATTAAACCAGCTTCTTGGATTTCTGGTCTGTTCACACCATTCGGAATGAAATGTGTCTCCCTACCATAGGTATCTTTGAAGTAATCCTGAACATCTTTACTCAGAACGATGATTTCATCTGCATACTTTACAGCATTCTTTTCACCCTGCCGGATGAATTTAGAGCCAAATCCTGACTCCCATTTTTCCCGCTGCCAGTCTATGCCGTGAATAGTAACCACAACTCTTTTCCCCAGAATCTTAGGTAGCCACGAGAAAAAGGCCGGTCCCTCTGCATGGATATGTACCACATCATATTTTCCGAAAGCGCTGTACAAGGCCGCAAAGAAAGAGGAGCTCACCGCTGCAAGACCTTTTCTTTCAATGGTTGGGACAAATTTCTGTCGGATTCCAGCATATTCAATTTTATTGTCATACTCTGCACCACTCACGTGATGACCAGATCTGTTGTAACATGTAACCTTACATCCATCTCTTGCCATTCTGGTGCATAGTTCTTTTACAACAATCTCTATCCCGCCCTCACGGGACAGTCGTTTTTGTCCAAACATGGACACTGCAAATCTATCTTTCATAATGTTCTCCACTCAATATTGTCCCCTCTGCTCCTTTATATCTATGTACACATCCGTATAGATGGTCTTTCTCTCTAATTCCTCATGTGTGATGACCACATGCGGCTAAGTGTTTTCTTATGCTGTCGTATCCAATTACCCCAGCAATCTCCCTCTTTTAGTCTTGTTATGTGCCTGTGATAGGCACTTCTTCCTGCCCGCAAAAACACTGCGCTTTCTGACGCGCAGTGTTTTTGCGTAATAGGAATTGCTGCAGATTATATCTGCATATTCGTGTTCTATGTATTCATGTTCTATATTCTATGTACCGTTATCCTATGTATTAGTACTCTCCGTATTTGCCGTAGTGGCCATAATACTGCCCATAGCCGCCGTAACTCTTGCTAATATATGGGAATGAATATCATAAAACTCCATGCTGAACCTCATTTTCTCATATTAACGTATATTCATATCTATTATATCGAGCGATCATTTTTTGTCAACTGCAAGGATGGCTTTTTTTGAGAGCTTTTGTAGAAAAATAACCACTAATGTGGGATTTTTAGGCGAAAATGGGTGAGAAATTAACATTAGTTAATTCTATGAAAAATTACAGATGGGTGGGTGAAAATAATTTTTAGATAAGATGTAATGGGAATGTGGTGGGTATTCTGGTCAAGTTACTCATGTTTTACCGTTTACAATAAATCAACCAGTAATCCGATACTTAATCAAATCACTGGTTGATTTATTTCTCTACTAATGCTTAAGCAGCAGTGATAACACACGTGGACGTGCCCCTTTTTCATACCGAAAGCCCAATGCATGCCTAATAATTTCCGGCAAATACATTTTTTCTCCATCCCTAATTAAATACCCTGCTTGAATCATCAATTTTTCTTCCATTGCTGTCATAATACCATCTTCTGCATTCATAGGCAATTTCTTTTTACTCGAAGAAAGATTTTCAAGCTTTTCAAATATTGGTTTCAGATTTTCATATTCCGCTTTTATTTCAGAAATTTTCTTTCTTGAACAATTAGGCAATGCATTTCGAACCTCTGAAGGCATCAAAATCCTATCATAATACGGTGGCTTCTTTCCGTTTGAAATTGAAGCAAATTCCAGAAACCGAATAATATCACGTGCCTGTAATTGACCATTAAAATCTGAAAGTGCTGCCAATATCCAATTTGAAGCATATGCCTCATTTGAATTACTTTTACCTAACTTTAATCCCCAAATTTTTTCCAGATACTTTCCTATCACTTCCTGAGAGGCATTTTCTATGGATACAGATTCTTCATAAAATCCCTTAACAGCATGATCTACCATCCAAACCGCCAATTTCAGTGCTTCATTAGAAGACCATTTTAGTTCTGCATAGCTAAAAGTCTGTTTAAACTGTTCATAATTAACTGTGATTGCATTCTGTGCCATATCACTTCGTAAGAAAATAATAAGACCAATATTTTCATATTTTGCTGAAATTGTATTAAGAACTCCCTGACATAAAACTGCTATCGCCTTTTGCTGTGTTTTACTTGAAGGAACAGATTGTAAAATTTCTTCCAATCCATCAATTAATAAAACAATTTTCTTTTTATTTATTTGTAATGCTTCATCTAACTCTGATAATGATGTCATATTCTTATTAACAGACGATACAAATATTTGTTCCCAAAACTTCATCCAATCAATATCATTATCCTTTTCTAAAGATAATTTATATGCATTATCAATATACACAGCCACTGAAGCATCTGCAAAATCTATTGCACGATTAAACTCGTCTATACATTGTGACAGAAGCGGCTTTATTTCCTCACTGTTCTGAGTCGCCAAAACAGGCAAAAAATAGCCATTATCCTCACTATCAAATTTTTTATTTATCTCAGAGCAAAAAATATTCCAATTCTTCTTTTCTAATAATCGACAATACAAAAAAGTTTTCCCTGATCCTTTAGCTCCTTGCACAACAGTTATCGGCACTTGATTTCTATAGCGCAAACATAAATTTTTTATTGGTTCTGTCAACAGAAGTTCTGCTGCACCATTTTTTTCTGCAGTTGTCTGATTAATAGCAAAATCATGAATCTTTTTCAACAATATCTCATGCATTTCTTCTGGATATAATATTGCTTTTGACTCATCTGCTTGATAGTATTGTTCCACTATCTTCTCTATTGAATAATACATATCTCTCCCATTTAAGGAATACAAAATTTGCTGAAAACTTGTCAGATGCACCAATTCACTTGCAAATGGAAGTTCAACAACCATATTATCCAATAATTCTTCTGTTCGTTCTGTTGTCTTTGACTGAAAACATTCGGTTAATGTTGTTCTTAACTCAGTTTTTTCTCTCTCCGAAAAAGAATCCGGTATCATACTTAAAAAGATTGTTGGCAATAAAGTATCTGATTGAACGCAAAGCCCTTTAGAAATAAATTGTAAAATCTGTTTCGTGCCCATAATAGACTGACGTGAAGTTGACGTAACACAATATTTTTTTACACGCGGATCAAGTAATAGCGGTGCTGAATACTCACTTACGCCTGCCCTCAAATCAACCAAAACTGCTTTTGCACCAATGGCTTCAGCAAGTTTTGATAAAACTTCAGCCAATATATATTCTTTATTGCAACTAACCGTTATCGTCTGCGGACTCGCATATAAATCATATAATTGCTCTATATAACGGTATGTTGGCAAAAAGAAATGTTCCACTTTCTGTTGTTTTGTTTCAATAGGTAATATACTCATTCCCATAAAATTTACAGTCTTTGAAACAATTTCATCAATATTATTATTGTCCTGTACCAAAGTCAATAAGTCTAAATAGCTAAAGGACTCTTCATTTAAATTTTCCTGAATCAACGTAAGTCCCGGCGCCTCTAAATCTGAATCTACGATCAATAGCTTGTTTTTCTGAGGATCTTTATAAATATTCGTCCAGGCTTTTGCAAATGCAATTAAAGATAATGTCCGTCCCACACCACCCTTATATGAGTGAAATGCAATAACCGGGCAACTCAATCCATTCAATTTCTCTGTTGGATAAACAGAATCCTGATAAATTGCTTTCTTAAACAACGGCGCATGACTAGATGAAAATGCCATATATTCATTCTCATACGAAATCGTAATATAAGAATTGGGATAATCCAATTTTATTGCATAGTAGTCGGCCGCCATGTTTTTTTTGAAAATATGTCTTAATATATTTCTACTTTCCTCATCTGCTGCATTCTTGGGATATACTACCATTTCATCTGGATAAATTTCTATATTATATATATCCTTTTCCCACTCACTGCGATGCATTAATATATAGCGTTCGACATCTTTCCATGTAAAAAACTTCATAGTCTAAATCACCTCTTTTAACCACTCTTTTATTTGAACCAATGTATCATCAAATTCATTTTGTATGAAGCAAGCGAATTATTCCGACATAAAATTTAGTATTTCGTCATAATATTTTCCCCCCTCTGGTTTAAGCATGATTCCACTGCACTTGCAGTACAGATAATAAGGCATTGCGTTATGGGCAGAATCAAGCAGGAGATTTCAACGTGAAAATTCGTAAGCGTCAAATAATGATGCGGACTAATGTTGTGAAAGTGATATCACCCCCAGCACTTTTTATAACCAGCTCAGCAGGTGCCGTAAAATTGCGACTGACCAGATCCCTCAGATTTGCAGAAAACGCTTTAGAGAATTAACTTCAGAAAGTGTCATGATTAAAAAGCGAAGAGGGGTTTCTTCCCAAATTTTTTTTCAAAAACTTACACAAAAGACTTGAAATTCCCCTCTTCGCTGTTTATATGGCATAATTTAAATGAAGCAAATCATTTATTGCTTTTCGAATCTGTTTATCCTCTACACCATATATATCTCTTCTTTTTATCAAAGGGTGGAATCAATCGCAATACATCACCATCAAATACAAATTCAAAATCAACATCCATTTCATCCTTTGCCCAATCATTTCCGTATTCTTTTACAATATCCTCATATAACTTATAAATGTTCGTACCGTAAATCCATGCAAAGTTGAGTAACTTAACTTGTTAGACTGACTATCATTTGTGGAGGTATTCACTATGGCAGAACAAACCAGTCTGGTTGCACAGCAGGTCCGCCTTATGCACTGGGCAGAACAGATCAGAGAATGTCAGAACCGTCCGGAAGGTATGGATGTATCGACCTGGTGTGAGCAAAATAACATTACAAAAGCTAACTACTATTATCGACTGAAAAGGGTCTGGCAGATGTACCTGGATCAGCTTCCTGAGGCAGAAAGGCCTGCTTTCGTTGAACTTTCGCGTCTAAAAGCGGAAAGAACAGCAACTGTTCCCGAAGTTCCAGTGATGTGTATCAAAAACGGGCATGGACTTTCGGCAAATCTATTTTCTTCAGTTCCTCCCCAATTGCTCCGTTGTCTGGTAGAGGCATTTAGTCATGTTGAATGATGCCGCTGTTTCACAGTTCAAAAAAGTTTATCTGGCCCCCGGATATACGGATCTCCGCCGGGGGATCGATGGATTGTCTTCTATTGTCCGCTTTCAGTTTGAACTTGATCCTTATGATAAAAATACACTTTTTCTGTTCTGCTAAAGAAAAAACAGCAGGATCAAGGCCCTTTGGGTAAACGGTAGAACCTATGATTTATTCAGTTGTATTTATAATTAACAGGCAGTTGCCTGATAATTAGCATTAAATAGCACTGGCTCAGTCTCCGTGAGGATGGCTCTCATCCTCCGTGGGACTGGCTCAGTTTGACCGTGCAAGTGGTTCACTCGGAACGGAATATACATCCTACAAATCAAACCCTTATCCCATATATTTTTCTTACGAATGAAATTTTTGAAAGAATGTAAACAATCGACAGATCAGCAGTGATTTTAACAAATATATAAAAATCAATTTTTAGCAATACATAATTATTGTAGTCTTTACACCCTGCCGTTTATCAAAAAACTTTAAATAAGCGATGAATAGAATTCTCTTTTTACAATTCATCGCTTATTCTACACTTCAGCTAAACTACCTATTCCCATACATTTTCTCATAATAATTCTGATACTCCCCAGAAATAATCGTTTCCCACCATTCACGATTATCCAGATACCACTGAATCGTTTTCTTAATGCCATCAGCAAATTTTGTTTCCGGAAACCATCCAAGCTCATTATGAATTTTTGTAGGATCAATTGCATAGCGCATATCATGCCCTTTTCGGTCTGTAACATGAGTAATCAGACTCTCCGGTTTTCCAAGTTCTTTACAGATAATTTTTACAATATCAATGTTTCGCATTTCATTATGGCCACCAATATTATAAACTTCGCCAACACGACCATTATGTATAATTAAATCAATTGCTTTACAATGATCCTCTACATACAGCCAGTCTCGAACATTTAATCCTTCGCCATAAACTGGAAGCGGTTTATCAGCCAATACGTTGGCAATCATTAATGGAATTAATTTTTCCGGAAAATGGTATGGACCATAATTATTAGAGCAACGGCTAATTGTAACTGGCAAACCATATGTTCTATGATAAGCCAATGCCAATAAATCAGCCCCAGCTTTTGAAGATGAATATGGTGAACTTGTGTGAATTGGTGTTTCCTCTGTAAAGAACAGATCTGGTCTATCCAACGGAAGATCACCATATACCTCATCTGTTGAAACCTGATGATAACGCTCAATACCATATTTTCTACAGGCATCCATCATAACAGCTGTTCCTTTGATATTTGTATCAAGGAAAATCTCCGGATTCTCAATAGAGCGATCCACATGGGATTCAGCTGCAAAATTAACAACTATATTCGGATGTTCTTCTTCAAATAACTTATAAATAGCATCTCTGTCGCAGATATTAATCTTGCAGAACTTAAAATTAGGATTTTCCAAAGCTGCTTTCAATGTTGACAAATTCCCTGCATATGTAAGACAATCCACACACACAATCCTATATTCAGGATATTTACCTAACATATGATATACAAAATTTGATCCAATAAATCCGGCTCCACCGGTAACAATAATTGTTTTTTTCATTTCCGTCTCTCCCTCATGCTATATTACATTTAAAATACAATCTTATCCTGTGCCACCCGCAGCAAGTGTTCACCATATGACATCTGAACTGAAAGTATTTTGTTATGAACAATGATCTGACAATCCAAAGGATCTCACCTGTCTCAGAAATGAATTATACGACAATCAAGACACACTTGATGTATTAAAAAGGCAATCCCTTCATTTCCTCATTTATCAGCTTTTCCCGACACAACTCGCACCATCGCCATTTTACACCCACGCAGCACACAGCTAATTGCCAGACAAATACTCACTACTATAAAAATAATGCATATCATATAAAGGATTTCTTTTCCTACCCCCCCCTATATGAAATTCAAGCAATGCTTCTGATAAACGACTTCTAACCTCATACATATCCAAAAATGAATTAACTACAGGATGCAGCAGATAGATTGAAAATGTATATGATGCAAGCCAGCAAATAACCCGATTCACAACCGTTGCTTTTCTGCTGTGAATCGCTGCAAATGAAAATACAATCACGCAGATAGCACACAGCAGACCTATAGAGGAAAACCAGTATAAAATATACGTTGCCGTATCCTGTATTCTATGATATCTTCCCAACTGTATAGCCATTCTAAGTACGTTTAAGCCCAGAAATGCGCCGACAGATATGAAAATATATCTACGCTTTCTCAGTCTGTCTCTATATTTATAAAGCAAATATCCCCAGACGCTTTCTATTGCCGCAGGAAAAGCACCGGCAAATGCATGATGCTCAAATCTTCCCATTTGATTATTGGACAAGTCATTCCATACCAACAGGAGAAATGTTAACACAAGAAATAACTTTTCTCTTTTTGTATCTTCCTCCAGGTATTTAATAAATGCTGCAATAACCGGTGAGCACAGCATTAATAAAATATAAACATACAAATACCAGAAATGCCCCAGTCTGTCTACTGGATTTGTCCATATAAGTAAACTATTCAATATCCACTTATAGTCATCCTTACTATGCAATATAAAATGCCATCCGTTACCGTTCAGATAATTATTCAAAACAAAAAACATTGCCGCACTCAACAATAGCATCGGTATGACAATACTTTTTATTGTTCGCTTTAGCGTTTGCTTATAACTGTAGTTCTTGTACATAAAAAATCCGGATATAATCCAGAATACTGCAACACCATCTGCAAAAATACAGGCTATATATGTTCCGCTTTTACTCTGAATAGCCACACCAAAATTATTAATCCAACAATGGACGCCCACGACTAAAAGACAGCCAAAAATACGCGCCAACTCTACTGCTGGATCCTTTTTCATATTTATTTCTTTATTCATAACTTTTTCCTATGCTTTCTTCCGGTAAATTCATGCTGAATGTCTATACTTGCCTATGCTAGGATCTCTTCTGCCAACCTCTGAATGCATAAACTAACCCCAACAGCCCATATAAGTGTCCCTTTAGCAGAAAGGCCGTTACTCTCGAGACCATGCCTCCGGATTTTAACGATACCCCTCGAATAGCTTTTCTGAAAACAGTTTTTCTGGCTGTTTGTTTGATTATTCCTACTTTATTGGAAAAAGATCCTGAATGATCTGTACTAAAAACACTATTTACCATGGCAATATGAAAATGGGCCAATATATACTGCTGACCAGCCTGCTGAACAGCCGCTGATTCACCAGCCAGTCGCTTTTCCATAATCCTCATTGCCTGTACATATCCATCAAGCTTCTTCTCATCAAATGTGTGCATAACAGATGCAGCATTAATCTGATAGTCATAAAGAATATCCGAATAAAACGCAATCATCTGACAGCAAGCAGTATACTGGAACGTAAAATCACTGTCCTCCGAAAATCTTAACTTCGGTTCAAACTGAATACCCACATCAACAATTCGTTGTCTGCGGAATAGCTTTGACCACACCTGCATATAGCGAGTCGGTGCTTCCAAAAGCCGTATTCTTGCCTGTTCAACATTTTTACCATTGAAAACTTCCGTTTTCTCGCAGACCAGTCGGGTTTCTTCCCCATTCATATGTCCAAAAAGGCATAAGTCCGCTTCACTGTTCTGCATAATGTCTATGATGCGCTTTCCGCATCCCAGATGCAATTCATCATCTGCATCCACAAACATCAACCATTTTCCAGAAGCATTAGCAATGCCTGCATTTCTCGCATTTGAAACACCTTTTTCTGAATGATAAAGTTTTACACATGTCATCTGAGCTGCCAGTTTTTCAACAACCTGAGTTGTCTGATCTGTTGCACCATTCTCTACAACGATTATTTCATAAGGGATTGACGTCTGAAATTCCCGGTATATGCTTTGAACAGTTCCTGTAATTGATGTTTCTGCGTTGTATGCCGGTATAATAACCGAAAGAAGTAATTCGTCCATTGTTTATTAAAATCTCCTGTTTCGACTTTTCCATCATATGTAAAACTTATTTACAAATAGTATTTCCGTAATAATCATTCAACTTTTTTCTTAGCAACTGTGAATGTTCTAAATCAACTTTCCGCAAAAAATGATAATTTCCATGACAAATTTCATCAAAATCCGATTCATCCAAAATAGCCGGATAGCTGCCGTACCGATGCTCCCATTTCATAAATCTGTGATGATCATTTACAATTCTTTTTTTATACTCAGAATTGCACAAAATCGTCTGTACCCAGAATTCATCCGGGCAAAAGCCTGTCATAAACAGCTTCTGAACATTTTCATGTGTATCAAAATACTGCAGTAAATATTCCACTGCATCTCGCGGAAGATCCATCCAATTTGCACCTTCAAATAATTCTAGGTCAATTCCCAGTTTCTTTATTTTATCTACATGCAACACAGTCTGCACTGCAATATTCAACCTGTGATACACCTTTCCAAATGTCGTCCTTCTATTAATTTTATCATAATTAAAATAATACTTTTGCCACCAGATCAACGGCTCACCCGACTTCTTGGCGCCCTCCACCGGACTTGCCGTCATGTAAATGTTGGTATTATTCTCATAAAAATCATAGATTTTCTCAACATTCTCCGCCGGATAACACTGTCCTGAAATCACATGAATATATGTGATTTCAGGATTTTTCATTGCCTCTTGCATCAAAATACGTGCTGCTTCAGCAATCCCCCATCCGCCCCAATTGACATTGACCACTTGATAGACATGCGCTCCCATCTGCTGCAAATTTGCTTTTTCTTCCGATGATACATTCATTTTCGTATCAAAATGAATGTATATCTCAAATTTCTTTCTTAATATTTCCGTAAGTTCTATAATTTGTTCCATGTCCCGATGGGCTATAATTAAAATTGCTTGCATAAATTCCTCTTCTTTACTAATTTTGCTGTAAAATTATAAGCTATTTCTTTACAACAGACCACTGCTGCGCTGCTGTTCCATTTTTGCATACAATACATATTCTTTTGCAGTATCTACAGGTATTACAGTAATAGGCGTCTGATAATCACTGTCCAAATACCATCCCTCTAATGTATATCCCTGCTTTGTTGGCACTTTAAGAATTATATCATTATCGCCTGTTATGTATTCAGATGGATTATCCGCATTATTTATACCACCATTCTCACATTCAATATAACTGCCTATCATATTTCCACTTGTCGCACCTATTTGCTGAAACATTTCATTTTCTACATCATTGGCTGATGTTTCTATTTCATTATCCCTCTCACTCTGCACAGTACTTTCTATTGAAGTCTCTGCTACTTCTGACTGTGTTTCCATTGATTCATTTTCATCTAAATCCAATGATTCACTTTCTGATTCATTAAACACTTCACTTGTAACACTTTGACTTTCATAAATCATATCCGAAGCCTGAACTAAACTCACTGGCAATAAAATCAATACTATCCCCATTAACAATGCTACTGTTTTTTTTCAATCTCACTCTTTCCTCCATTAATGTCACCAAAATATATTATGTTTGAGTAAAAAAAGCCACGGTTACCCATGGCTTTAGTATATCATAGATTTATAAACAATTCAGCATAACAAATACGCTTTTCAGTCATTTTACTGTCACTGTTTAAACAATATTGTTTTGTTATTTTCTTACTATCTTCTTTTCCTTTATCTTATCAGCAAAACATTTTAA
Source organism: Coprococcus intestinalis (assembly GCF_023656595.1). Taxonomy (NCBI): domain Bacteria; kingdom Bacillati; phylum Bacillota; class Clostridia; order Lachnospirales; family Lachnospiraceae; genus Coprococcus; species Coprococcus intestinalis. The sequence continues at coordinate 37,769 of NZ_JAMOKJ010000009.1, forward strand.
AATCCGCTCAGGAACATGGTATTCTATAATCACTTTATCTAATATAAAAGCCACTGGGACAAATTTGATAAACGGCGCATCAAATACAGTTTCATAATAACGATTAGAAAAAGCCGACATAATTAAATCGTTAAACAGATAGGCATAAATAAACAATCTAAAATCAATTGGGTGAGGACTGATTTTCATTCTTATTCTCTTATAAGTCAAAGAATAATAAAGAGACATAATCCCCGTCATCAATATTACACCACTAACACCTAAATCATAAATGATTTTATAGAACATGGTATATACATTGCCTATTTCTATACCATTTCTACTGAACGTAAAAAAGTCAATCTCCGCAATAGGGAATAAATTTGTACCAAATATTTTGTCAATATAAACATAAAGGCCTCTGAAAATATGTGCTGCAAAAATCGGAACATCCGACACACCATGAAAAAAAGTAATATTGTTACTTCTCAAAAAAGTATCAAGATTCACCACTGGTGCTCCAAAATAAGTAAATATATAACCGAATAGATCAAACCCTTTTTCTCCACGTCCCATGGCAAACAGCAATACAATCATCAAAACACATAACCCCGCAGCTGATGTTGCCATAATACCAATCAATTTTCCATTCAATCGCCACTGTTTTCCTTGACGCATATAGAAAACATACAGCAGGCAAAAGGCAAACGTGATAATACGAAGAATTGGTGAACGACTTCCATTGATAACAATTCGTACAATCCACAAGCCTATAGAAATCAAATATAAAGGCTTAATTTTTTTATTCACTGTAAAGTTATAAACACCAATATACAAAAGCAGATATTCTGCAGCTCCACAAAGCGGATTCGTCAAACGATAGACCATAGGAATCGGTACTGCCAATTGTGTATAGGTATCTTGCCAAAATTTTGTCATTGTATCATATAATTCTATTTTTGCTCCAAGACCAGCATAAGTTTCTCCCGAAACAGCACTATAAGCATCTGCCAGATTTCCGAGGTACTTAATAAAAAAAATAATCGAGAGCAGCTGTGCAATAATCAGCAGCACAACATAAACATCATGAAATTCAATAGACTTCGGATTTCTGACCACCACCGTCTCTCCTACAGACCTTTCAATTGACCCTGAAATCAAGGTAAATACGGCGATTCCTGCAGAAATTACAAAAACTGTCATCGGAATAAAAACAATATCATAGGCATTTTTTTCAATAACACAGCCGAATGTATACAAAAAGAAAACCGCACTGAAAATAACCGCCGGTGCCATCCAGTCTTTTTTATTCAATTTAAAATTCAATATGACAAAGCCAAATGTTATCACGCATAATAGATAAAGCATTCTTATCTCCTTACAATTTCAATAGCCTTTTGAATGGCTGTTCTTCCATAATAGCCATTGACCAGTCGTTCTCTGACAGGGCGAATATTGCGAATAAATTCATTGTATTTTTCCTCAGTCAAATTTTCCATGATTTCAGGAAGTTCATCAAGAGAATCAACTGTCAGTCCCAGACCATTCTTCTCTACAAATCTGGCCTCTGCTGCACCGTTCCAAATAACAACAGGAATACCAGAAGATAAACAAAGGGATAACTTATGTGGGTTATTATAACGAAGATACTGTCCTGCTTCTCCCAGACATCCCTCAATACTACTACCATCCCAGATAAGCCCGAACCCTCTGTCAAGTCTTAATGGTATCTCATCGGGTTGCAAATTGCCGCCGTACTGAATATTACCATAAGAAGCCAGCTTCTCATCAAAGTTAGGCCCAAACAAACGCACTTTCATCGGATTCAACTGATACAGCTGTCCGATATACCCACATTTTACTGTATCAAGATTACCTGCTACTGTAATTTCTCTCTCAAAAACAGGTTCACTGTCTTTATGATTTTTCTGAAGGTAATCAAAAATATCCAGTTTTACAATTCGATCTGGGTCAACACCCTGCTCATAAAAATACGCTGCCATGCAATCATTATGAACAATCAGCACATCCATCAATTCCAGCATCATCTGAAATTCACGTGCATAATAGTCATTGTAACGAAACCCTCTTAATTTTTCAACATCATGTACCAAACTTATATATTTTACATGTCGCTGCTCTTTGAGCTTTCTCAGTGTTTTTTCTCTTGTCAGCTGCGGATAATGAAAAGGATGCTGCAAAAGAACAACAGCTTCATTCTCAATGCACTTGCATGCCTGATGCCAGTCTTTCAGGTAACCAATTTGTCTCTGAATTTTAGCCGCCTTTGATAGTGCCGTTGAACGCATTTGAATCTTAACAGATGTAAATCCTATTTGTTCAGCAATTTCAGCAATATCCGCCGTCGCTTTCGTTCCTGCATGATTACCGTTACCTGCAATTTCTACTATCTGATATAATTTCACAAGTTCTCTCCTTTTATGATGCCAAAAAGCTATTAAAATTCCATCTCACATCGTTCAAGCACTGCTGCAATCACCTGATCCATATCATAGTACTTATATTCACCCAGACGACCACCGAAAATGACTTTTTTCTCTTTATCTGCAAGCCTCTTATACTCTGCATACAGTGCGCCATTCTTTTCATCGTTAACAGGATAGTAAGGTTCATCACCTGGTTTCCACTCACTGCTGTATTCACGGCTGATCATTGTCTTTGGCAGATCATTGCCATTTTCATCCTTGCCGAATTCAAACCATTTATGTTCGATAATACGTGTCCAAGGTGTCTCACGATCTGTATAGTTCACTGCTGCATTTCCCTGGAAATTCGGTTTGTCAAGCAGTTCATTTTCAAAACGGACAGAGCGATACTCAAGTGTACCCAACTTATAATCAAAGTAAGCATCGATAGGGCCGGTATAGACAACTTTATCTGCTAATGCATCCAGACTTTCCTTCTGTTCAAGATAATCTATATTCAGACGCACCTCAATACCCTCTAACAGACGCTCAATCATCTTTGTATAACCCCCCACAGGAATTCCCTGATAGAGCGCATTAAAATAATTGTTGTCGAATGTCAAGCGCACAGGAAGTCGCTTAATAATAAATGAAGGAAGTTCCTTGCAGTCGCGTCCCCACTGTTTTTCTGTGTAACCCTTAATTAATTTCTCATAAATATCACGCCCCACCAGAGAAATAGCCTGTTCTTCCAGATTCTGTGGTTCTCCTGTAATCTCTTTACGCTGTTCTTCAATTTTCGCTGCTGCCTCTTCCGGTGTCACAACGCCCCACATCTTATTAAATGTATACATGTTAAACGGCAGAGAATATAATTCTCCTTTATAATTTGCTACCGGACTGTTGGTAAAACGGTTGAATTCTGCAAACTGTGTAATATAATTCCATACTTTCTTATCATTCGTGTGGAAGATATGTGCGCCATACTTATGGACATTAATGCCTTCAATATTCTCTGTGTAGATATTACCTGCAACATTTGGACGCTTATCCACAACTAAAACAGATTTACCATATGCTTTTGCCTCATGTGCAAAAATAGCACCATATAAACCCGAACCAACTACTAAATAATCGTACTTCATTTTCAATTTCCTCTCTTTTTACTTGATATGTGACTTAATCATCTGAATAACCTTATTCACATTTTCTGTTACAATTTCTTCTTTTAAAATATATAAAATCAGCGCATAGACACCAAAGAATAGCATCGCAGAGATCACTAATTTAATAAAAATCCCCGATATCAAAAGCTTAACTGCACAACCTGCAATAAAAGCCGCTATCAAAGCTATCAACAACTTCAAATAGCTTTGTCCATTATATAAGAACGCCACATCTTTTCGTAAATAAATCAGCTGCACAATCAGAACTACAAATTCTGCAACCAATGTGCCGATTGCAGCACCTGAAGCACCTAAAATCGGAATGGCTATCGCATTTAATATCAAATCAACAATTGCTCCGACAAATGTCGAAATCATCACCGCGTCTTCTCTTCCCATCGGAACCAGCATCTGAATGCCCATGATATTGGTTAAACCAATAAAAAGTAGCGTTGGCATGACAATCATCATCGGAAGAATAGCGCCTTCAAAAGCTTCCCCTGACAGGAACAGAACCCCTTCTCTGGCAAACAACATAAAGTAAATCATCATTGATGTTGCTGCTAAAAAGACAAATTTGATTGCTTTTTTTGACAATTTGTAAAACTCATCCTCCATACCATTCTGCAAATAATAAGATGCTCTCGGCATTAATACAGTTCCCAAGGATGTTACAATACTTACCAAAATATTCTTTATCTTTGTTGCCGCATTATAATATCCAACTTCAACGTCGTCCTTCATAAAACCAAGCATAACATTATCCAGATTTGTATAGATTGTCGTCGCACATGAGATGATAAAGAATGTAAATACTGGTTTAAAATGCTGCTTAAAGTTGAGCTGAGATACTTTCTTCTTACCTATGATTTTCCTCAAACGGATAAAATTAAACGCATTCGAAGCAGACGCCGCAAATATTGAAATACCTCCATAAATAACATAGTCGTCTACATCATGCACAAGCACAAACATAGCAATCAATGCAATGAATTTGAATATAATTGAACGCACCGTAATATACGTATACTGTTCCAATGCTTTATAAAGCCACTCTACACCAATTGTATTAAAGAAAATCAGTGTTCCTGTAATCAAAAATAATGTCCGATCTGCTCGTAATCTCGGCACATAGATCAGAGCTACAAAGAAAACAATATAAGCCAAAATACTCATGACTACATTAATGAGGAATAATTCATATACTGTCTTCTTCAGTTTTTCCTCATCATTCCTCACGATTGCACAGGCTCTGATACCATATGTAGGAATACCAAGCTGTGAAATCATCACAAAATAAGTCACCACAGAATTGGCAAAGGATACTTTTCCCGTTCCAATTGGCAATAGTATTCTTGATACGTATGGAAAAGTAATCAACGGAAACAAAAAGCTTGACATCGTCAATATGGCATTCATGATAAAATTTAGTTTTAAAGATTTCTGCTGCATATCAACCACCTAACTTTTTCACTCTTACTCCTCTAAATAAGCAATCAGCTTATCTGCTTCTGTATGGATATCAAATCCCGCATCTGAAACCATTTGTCTCCATTTTGTCCGATCCTCAACAGTTTTTGAATTCATGTATATTCTTTTTGCCCACTCCTCCGCATTATTTGCCAGAGGAATGAATTCGACATGGCCCGTAATGTCAGAATCTGCCGTTATCACATCTTTTGACGCATAACATTTTAATCCGGCCGTCTGTGCCTCAATTAATACAAGCGGAAGTCCCTCAAATCGGGATGGTAGCACAAAAGTATCCATCGCTTGAAAAAGCTGATTGACATCAGAACGAACGCCCATAAACCGTACGTTCTCCTCTATTCCAAGGTCAGAAACTTTCTTTTTAATATTTTCTTCGCCTTCACCTTGTCCAATCAACATCAGAACTGCCTGATCATCCAGTTTCAAATAGGCATTAAAAATATCTATCAAAAACTCATGGTTTTTTTGATACTGAAATCTTCCTACATGACCAATAACATAATGATTATCCAAGTCATATTCCTTTCGGATCTCATCTCTTATTTCTTCGTTGTATGCATATTGATCTGTCTGTATTGCATTATTAATAATATGATGCTTCTTCGACGCAATGATTTTGTCACTGTAAAAATACTTCGAAGCCGCCATTGAACAGCTCCAGAAGTCCGTTGCATATATGCCAATACGTGCCTTATTCAGGTAATGAAAAATGCCTCTTAACAGCGTTGTCTCATTGCCTGAATTATGGGCATGAATAATACGCTTCTTAATGCCATACCTCTTCGCATAGACCAAATAATCAATATTTGTCAATGTACAGGTGTTGTACCAGAACACATCATATTCTCCGGCATGTTTTTCAAAGAAACTATCCATTGCCTTTTTATATGCCTTATAGTCTTTGCTTCTCTGAGGTATGGTATAAATCTTTGAGCCATTTTTCATAACTTCATCCGCATAGACCATTTGCTCCCAGTTGCACAGGAAATCAAATTGAACTTTATCGAGATCGATATTCCGATAATAATTCATGACACAGCTTTCCATGCCGCCGGGGTTGTCTGTCATTCCAAATACCAGAACCCTTTTGCTCATTCACTATTCCTCTCATCTTCATCCATATATAGCCTGTCAAGGCTGTTTTAACGTCAAAAGGTGGCATGACGTTTATTTTGCCACCTAAAGACCTGCCTATGGTTACAATCCCAGCCCGTTTGCCTTAGAAACTGCCGCCATATTTTTTATGCAGAAATTTTGCTTTCAGAAAAGCCGGAATTCGTTTGATCAAATTGCTCTTCTCAATATTGACAAACGGAATACTCTGATAGTCATAATGTTTCTGCTCAATCCACACATTCAGCAGAAGTTCACTGACTCTGCCAAAAAGCCGCTGCTGGAATGGGTTATACTGCTTATAATCCACCTGATGCTCCAGTTCTTCCAGAATCGGGAACAACCAGCTGCAGTATTCATCGCACTTTTCCCGTGACATAACAAACATGTTGAACATATGTCCTGATGTCTTCTTCATCACATGATCATAAGCGTCCAGATACTCCGGTGTTCGCTTCTCTATAATCTTTCTTGTGAGGATCAAATGCTCTTCATAATGGGTATGTGCATAGTGAGAATACAGATTCTCTATATAGTAATGCCTTTGGGCCGGAAGGATAATATCCGTCTCATTCAGAATATTTCTAATCTCCTTCTCTGTCAGAACCGCATAAAAAGGATTCTTCTTCCAGAACATTAGCTTACGTATACCATTAGCCAGATGTCTGCGATAATGAACCAGCCCGATATAATCAGCCTTCAAATTCTTCCATGCCCAATACAGTCCTGTCAACTCACAGTAATAAGGGTTTTTCTCTGAGATATTGTCTCCCGTGTCATCGCCCAGATACCCCAGATCTTCCTTTCCTTTTTTGCCCACATGCAGTGGCAGATAGCAGCTGTCTTCCGGCATATGATATTTCTTGTGTGCTGCAACGATTATCTTGATATCTTTTTTGTTCTTTGCCATATACCTTTCACCGGTCGTCCTTTCGGGTGTATTTTAAAGGTCTGAATACAGATCTTCCCTGTAAAGGCCATCCTTCAGCATCTCAGAAAAGCTCTCTTTCACTGCTGCCACATCTTCTTTGTAGGTCATACCATACCATGTATCATTGGATTTCAATACCTTTACAGACATCTTGCCCTGATCAAGCAGCTGTCCGATGAAAATAGGAATCAGATATTCCGCCTTCATAGGATTTTCAGGCACCTCTTCTTTAAAGAACACTTTGAAGCCTTCTTCCAGCGTCTCAAGGAACGCCGGTGTCAATCCCCACATATTCATAGAAACCAGTGATTCTGTATCAATCTTGATACCATCAGCCTCTGCACCGTCACTGGTCTTAATAATATTCTTTGTCTCAACAACTTCTGTCAAATTGTTCTGAGCATCCATCTTGCAGATACCGCGGGTGACACCGCCGTTATCAGACAGCGTATTCTTCAGCACAAAACCGGCCATACAGGATTTGCCGCCATTGACCAGGTATTCATGTACTGCTTTGAAACCTTCTTTGCCATAGTAATCATCTGCATTAATAACAATAAACGGACTGTCGATGACTTTTTTTGCTGCAAGAACTGCCTGACCGGTTCCCCATGGCTTTGTACGGCCTTCCGGCAGTTCACCCGGAATATCATTGATATCCTGGAACACATATTCAACATTCACATGATTTTTCTGACAGACCTTCTCAATTCTGTCACCAATGACCTCTTTAAATTCTTTCTCAATATCTTTGCGAATAATAAATACTACATGATTAAAGCCAGCCTCTATGGCATCATGAACAGAATAATCCATAATAATATGATCCCTGTTGTCAACCGGCTCCAACTGTTTAATACCACCGCCGAATCTTGAACCAATACCGGCTGCCATAATAAGTAATGTTGTTTTCATATAGCTTTTCTCCTTTTCTCATAGTTCTTAAACAATCATCATCTTCTAATATTGCTTAATGTTCACCTGATTTTTCATTATTCCTTATTTAAATCAATTTTACATTGATCCATCTTTTTTTAATACAACCGCTACTGTCTTGAGCAAAATTTTGATATCCATTTCCACATTCCAGTTGTCTATATATTCCGTATCCAGACGTACCACTTCTTCAAAATCCGTGATATCACTTCGTCCGCTGACCTGCCACAGGCCAGTAATTCCCGGTTTAATGGCTAATCGTGCGAAATGATGCGGTTCATACAATTCTGTCTCTGATACTAACGGCGGTCTTGTCCCCACAATCGACATATCGCCTTTTAACACGTTGAAAAACTGCGGAAACTCATCCAAGCTGGTTCGTCGTATGAAATCACCAATGCCGGTCTTCTTCGTGCCATCCGGAAGAATCCTGTTGCCGATCACACGGGGATCGAAATCCATCTTGAACATCTTGCCGTCCTCGAGCTTGTTGTCCTTCATCAGCTCCGCCTTCCGTGCTTCTGCATCCATATACATACTTCGGAATTTGTACATCTTGAATGTTTTGCCGTTCTTGCCCACACGTTCCTGAGCAAAGAAAACAGGCCCCGGTGAACTGATATATATGGCCGGTGCCACAAAAATAAAAATAATTGCTGTCAATAGGCATCCCACAAGGCCTCCAAGGATATCGATCACACGCTTGACCAATAACTGACGTGCAGACGCATAATTCATCGTTGTCGTCAGTACTGTGTATGGGCCAATATGCTCCACGAATTGCTTTCTACCCGACATATTCAATGTCTTGGCCAGATTCAAATGCACCGTTACACCTGTTTCCGTCAGCTGATCAATCAACTTCTTCGGATAAGGCTGACTATCTGAAAGCACGATCAATACTTCATCCACCCAGTTCTGACAGACATAATCCACCGTTGTCAATGCATCTGCCACTACATCCACACCATTGATTGTCTGACCAACTGCCTCTGTATCGATCACTGCCATACCGGCCATCCTGTATCTGGCATAGTTGTTCTTCATCATCTTGTCAACAACCTGTCCGGCAACATCTCCTGTCGTCACAATAAATAACGACTCCTTACTGCCGTTCTCCATCTGCTTGCGTATTTCATGCTTGCGCAGTTCTCTGACCGCATATGTAATGAACACGTACATTATAAATGTAATGGTCAATGAAAGTCTTGAATACAGCTGTCCATCCTTGGAAAGGAAAAGATATGAAACAGATAATCCTAAAACAATGGCTGCATGCTGTACAGTTATTACAAAATTGCGGTAATAGCCTTTCTTCAATACATCTGAAAATGTGCCAATGAAAAAGGCAACAGCCACATCCGCCACTTCCAGATATAATGCCATTTTACGATATAATATGTGACTGTATGGATTCACCCATCTGCCTAATACAACAAACGATAATAAAAATGCTATCTGAAGGCAGATCATATCCAGTAGCAGAAAATCACAGTGTTTCAGCCATCCACCTGATTCTCTCTTATACATACCTATTCTCCCTTGTCTTGTCGGTTCTTCCCCAATAGTTCTTTTTTATATATCTGACGCGAAAGAACACAATATTTTCTTTTCAATAAAAAGAATATTCATATCCATTATAACGGGCATAAATTTTTTGTCAACTACTTACAAGTCACTTTTTGTAGCTTTATGCATAATATTTACTAAAAAAATATTTTGTTTATTTATACTAGACATTTACATGCGCAAATGCATACAAAGCATCGATAAATATTAATTCATTTTGTGTCACTTTAAAATAGGTAGTTATCCGAATTGACAATCATACATGACACTTGATATACTGTATTCGTTCTGAAAATCGAACTTTTGAATACTTGAAGAGAAATATGGAGAAAAACTATGACTGAAAAGAAAAACATTAACTATGATTTTAAATTTATATATGCAATCGGTATGATTTTAGTCGTTGCCGGACATTGCAGTAATGGCGGAGTTTCTATTTTTTATGATTGGTTTACTCCATATGCATTTCATCTTCCTCTTTTTATATTTGCATCTGGATACTTTTATAAAAAAAGCGATATCAATAATTGCACAAAGTCAATTTGGCACAAAATCAAAAAGCTTATAATTCCATTTTATTTATGGAATTTTGTCTATGCCATTATTATTCAGATTTTACATCATCTGGGATTTCAGTTTGGCGATACCATCTCATTTCATTCGCTGATAATTGCCCCTCTAATAAACGGTCACCAATATGCTTTAAATTGTCCTAGTTGGTTTGTCGCTCCACTATTTTATATATATTTACTTAATCTCATTATACGTAAATTGCTTAAGCGCGCAAACGACTGGATATTCTTTATTCTTTTTCTTGTTTTTGGTATGTGTGGAATAAAATTAGCCATGCTTGGATATACCCATGGATGGTGGCTTGCACTTACTAGATCTTTAGCCATGCTTCCTTTTTATGGTCTTGGCATATTATATCGCTCAAAACTGGAGGAAAAAGATACACTCAGTCATTTTACTTACTTTACTATCGTATTATTTCTTCAGCTTCTTTTAATTACAAAATGCGGAGGCACAAAGGGCTACGCATTTGTATGGTTTGAGGATGTTGACAGTCTCTATCTGCCTTATATTGCCGGCACTCTGGGCATTGCATTCTGGCTTCGTATCGCCAAAATTCTTAGCCCTGTTACTAAAAACAGCGTACATATAAATTGGATAGCCGATCACTCATTCACTATCATGATCAATCATTTAAGCGGTTTCTTTCTCCTTAATTGCTGTTATGCCTGCATCAATTATTATTCTCACGGGCACAAACTTGCTTATTTTGACTGGTCACAGTTCCGAACGAACGTTTATTATCAAATTGTCCCAAAAGGACTTAGTCAATATCTGATTTTATATCTCATTTCCGGCTTTATTATATCTTTTGTTCTTCAATGTCTAGTTGATATAATTAAACGAAAATGTCATTTTGGAGTCAGAAAGTCATAATAATACATAATTTAAAAAAGCTTAAATGCTATGCTCACCTTTCAGTAGATAAGTAACATTTAAGCTTTTTGCTTTTACACGTCTTTTATTTAAGAAATATATGTTCTTTTTCTCTTTCTACACCATCGCCTTTTTTATGGCATCCAACAGTTCATCATAAGTCTCATAAGCCGGAATATCCGGATAATCGGCCTTGATCTTGTCTGTGCTTCTGAACAGGAAGCCCGCCTTGCTGGCCTGGATCATGCCCAGATCGTTATAGGAATCACCGCTGGCAATGGTCTCAAATCCGATGGACTGTAGCGCCTTGACTGTGCTGAGCTTGGACTGCTCTGTACGCATCTTGAAGCCTGTGATCTCGCCGTTGTCTGCTACTTCCAGTGTGTTGCAGAATAATGTCGGCCAACCCAGCTTCTCCATCAGCGGTGTGGCAAACTGTGTGAAAGTATCACTGATCAGAATCACCTGTGTGAAAGTTCTGAGTTCATCCAAGAATGCCTTCGCCCCCGGCAGCGGATCAATCTTCGCAATAGTCTCCTGGATTTCTTTCAATCCGAGGCCATGCTCCTTCAGGATTCCCAGACGCCAGTTCATAAGTTTATTGTAATCCGGTTCATCACGGGTTGTCTTCTTCAGTTCAGGGATACCGCTGGCTTCTGCAAATGCAATCCAGATCTCCGGTACCAGTACGCCTTCAACATCCAAACAGGTAATATACATAACAGATAACTCCTTCCATTCTGATGGTCCATTTTCCACTCTCTGATCCATAGCTGATACATTTCTCAGATTCCTCTATGGAATAGTACCACTTTACTACATTAAAATTATCTTATCACACTTTTCCCGGGGATACAAGATATATGCAGGACTATTTTCGTCCGAAATGAAACAGGCTCTTCTTTTCATAGGGTTCACTTGTATAATCTACCATTTCATAACCAATATCTTTAATCTGCTTCTTTGCCCAGGGAATATCCAACTCTGCATCACTGATGATCACTGTCTCTCCATCCTTGGCAGAAGATGTCACTTTCTTCACCTTGAAATTCTTGCGGATCAGATCATTCATATGTGCCTCACACATACCGCACATCATACCATCAATTTTCAATACTGTTTTTACCATAATTATGCATTTCCTTTCGTCATTCACTCAAGGCTCACCGCTTCTGTCTAATTCCATATTTATCGCGGAAGTCATGCTGTTTTTCTCGCAGATATATCATCCTGCTGACATACTGTTTCTATATGTCAATATATACCCCCAGGGGGTGCATGTCAATTCATAATAACGAAAGCTTGATGTGTTTTTTTATCAATAATACTCTACGGTAATCTCCTGCTCCCCGACAATCGGTGTATGACCACCGCCGTCATCCAGCGTATATTGCACCCGGATATTCAATCCTACCTCGTTCTCTTCCATAGAATATGTCTCTGTATGCAGCAGAAACTTTGCCCCCACCATGTAGGCTTTATAATCTACCATTGTTGCTGTCAATGGATCAAAGAGCATATCACAGGTAATCGCGCCCACACGATGCAGCAGCATTTTCTCATGATCTGCAAAAATACCGTTCTTGGTAATAGCATTGCCCGTATAATCTGTATAGGCCAACATATGCTGCCTGCCGTCCCATTTGTATTCTCCGGTTGTCTCCCACAGGTTCTCAACACCTTCCACAACACTCCGAATGCGAATATAAACGTTTCGAACTTCTGAACTTGATTTCATAGTTGTTTCTTCCATATATATATAATCCTGTTCCATTCATCTGTCTCACTTTCATTTGTTCTCTATGCCTGATTTTCTTCTCTATGCTTAATATAGCTTTTCTAAGCTGGATGCATCACGGCAATCTGTTCCAGGTATAACCATTTACTTACGTTTCCAGGCCCCTGTTTCATCCTCGATTCCGAACTTTGCCGGATCAAAGACCGGATTCTTGCCTTCCTTCTTCTGCTGTTCGTAATCCTCCAGCATGGCCGATGCCTTCGACGCCAACAGAGCAATGGCAATGATATTGGCCCAGGCCATGAGTCCATAACCAATATCGCCCATGGACCAGATAGCATCTGCATTCACAATGGCTCCGAAAAATGAGGCTGCAAGGAAAACGGCACGGCAAATATTGACAGCCAATTTGCTGTTGTGAGTGAGATAACGGATATTCGCTTCTGCCTGATAACAATACCCCGTCATAGATGTAAAGACAAACAGCACAATGATGATCGCCAGCGCCTTGCCGCTCCATGTACCGAATGTATTCATCAGCGCATACTGTGTCCATTTGATACCGGCTTCAATGCCGCCTGTCTGGTCAAGAAGCAGATTGCCTGCGCCGTCACAGACATCAAATGTACCTGTCAGCAAGATAATCAGGGCGGTTGCTGTTCCGATAAATAAGGTATCCACATAAATAGAAAACGACTGGATCAGTCCCTGTTTCGCCGGATGAGAACATTCTGCTGCCGCGGAGACGATGGCACCGCATCCCATACCTGCTTCATTGGAATAAATACCTCGCTTAACGCCCCAGGAAACAGCAGAACCAAGAATCCCGCCAAAAACTGCATGTTTGCCGAAGGCTGATGAAACCACCATTCCAAGAATTCCCGGAAGCTTTGTGATATTGAGTCCAAGAATAACAACCGCTGCGACAATATATATACCGCACATCACCGGTGCCAGCATCTCGGCGATCTTGGCGATACGCTTGATACTGCCGTATACAACAATACCGAGGATCACACAGCAAATGGCGCCCACCAGAATCTTATTCACTGAAAATGCTTCCTCAAAAACCGTCACCAGTGAATTAATCTGAACCCCGGGCATCAGAAATCCCGGGCCAAGGAATGCCACCACCGCAAACAAAATAGCGTACGGCTTGCATTTAAGTCCCTTCTCGATATAGTAGGCCGGTCCGCCCATATACTCACCATCCGGATTCTTTACCTTATAGGCCTGCCCCAGTGCCGATTCCGTGTAAGCAGAAGCCGCACCGATCAATGTGATGATCCACATCCAAAAAACGGATCCCGGGCCACCGAAATAAATGGCCGATGCCACACCGGCAATATTGCCCATGCCCACACGAGCACCCACTGTTGTTGCAAAAGCCTGAAACGGTGTAATACCGTTCTCACTCTCCTCTTTGGCTCCAAGTAAATGCACCATTTCCTTCAAAAAACGAATCTGAGGGAATTTCATGCGAATGGATAAATAAAGACCGACACCCAGACAGAGCAGCACAAGAACCATGCTCCAGATCATGGAGTCTACATGACCGACAAATTGTGAAAATGCTTCCATAAAAACGTTAAAACCTCTTTCCAACCGGCACATTGACAAAACAAAATCCTGATAGACAAACCTATCAGGATTCTGACAAATAAGCCCGGTTAATTAAGCAATAATGGTATTATGATACGCTAAATTTCTGCAAAAATCAACCATCACAGGCAAAAAATGTTTATTTTTTAGTACATTAACGTAAAAAACTTTCTGAAATTATTCTCAAGTGCTATTTTATCTCCGTGTAATAAGTGTTCCTTGCCTTACCGTTACGCTTAAGCATATGGCGCTCAACCATCCGTTTAAGCAATCTTGTCGCCGTGGAAGCACTCACTTCAAGCAATTCTGCTGCTTGTTGCTTAGTCAATCTATCATGCTTCCTGATATAATCCATAATAATTTCTTCCTCATCGGATAAACCTTTTATTTTTGCAGCATTATAACTATATTGCATTGACTGATCTTCGACTCTGTATACAGGCGGTTTCGTCTGAGCATACTGCTTCTGTACATTTACATTTGGCAATATAATCTTAAATGTATTCTTCGTTGTCTCAATCACAGGTTTCTGCAGCATATCTCTATAGGCCATCATCATTTTACTGATGCCGGTGCCGTAAGTCTCAATCAACTGTAAGCGATAAAAAACATTGGCCAAATCCTGATTCCTGCATATAGAAATTCCTGCCATCACATCCTCCAGCTCTATCCCCGGTACAAGTCCGCCAATGGATACAAATTCTATCCTATCTTCATAGATACTGATCAAAGCACTGGCACTAAAAGAATAATCCCGATGCACCAGCAAATTCAGCAGTGCCTCCCTGACAGCAATCTCCGGGTAATCTCTCGTATCAATTCTTAGCAATCCTTCTATGGCAACATGTGTCTGGTTTCTGAAATCAATAAACGCATACACATCATTCATCTGCTGCATAAGAGAACCTGCAAATTCCTTCCGGTCTCTAAAAACGGTCTGATCTGTTCCCTGAAAAACAGCCACCTTAATCGTATGTGTGCACTGATCTGATAAAAGCATCGCCAGATTACTATACAAACCATCCGAATCAATTATCTTCAATGTCCGCATTTGCTGAACGCCAAAATCAACATTCCGCTGTTCAAACGCTTTCTTCACAGCATTAAAAGTCAGCTCCTGATTCAAACTGCGCATAGCCTCAAAGCGGTCTCCATCTGTTTCTTTAATCATATGCCGAATTGCTGTATCTGTAGCAGGAACTGCCGAATATCCCTGCCGTACATACACGCCCTCCGGTCTCATTCCCTTTTTAACTATATAATAAGGGCGATCTGTTCCTCTCTGAATGTCAATTGCAACAATCTTTTTCCCACTCTCCTCAATTGTCCCATAATGCATGAACATCGTAATATCCGGCTTAATCGCATCCCGAGCCATATTACTAATCTGCAATGCCGTACGATCAGGATCATCCACCCCCACAACTGTACCATCGTCTCGAACACCAATATATAACTTTCCCCCATCGCAGTTTGCAAAGGCAATGATTTCTTTACTGATATCGTCAACAACAACTTCTTTGAGTTCTACTGTTTCGCTTTCTTGAAATACCATCTTGTCATCCCCTCCATCACTTTCTGCTTATATTATAGCAAATCGAGCCAATCGAGTCAATTCATATTTGATTCGATTGATTCAATTTGCTTACATTTATGATTCGATAAATTCATGTGTTCAGCTGTATCTTATATTTTATGCATCAATTCCGGCAAAGACCACACTGCCTATCGTCTGTATCTTGAGAGTTCCTATACCAATGTGGCGGTATTTAAAATAAGCGCTGAACGATAAAAAGCACTGAATCCACGACCAAAGATTTCAATGCTTTTATCATGGTTTCAGTGCTTTTATCTCTATTCATTAATACTATATTTACTTTTAGGACTGATGTGCCACAACGCGTACCGGCTGTCTCTTTTCCCTGACAACAGAAGCTGCAACCACGCCGGCCATTACCAGCATTGCGCCCATATAACCCTTCCCGGACAAAGTCTCATGCAGGAAAATGTATGAGAATACCGCTGAAAAAACCGGTTCCAGTGCAAACAAAAGGCCTGTATGTTCCGGTGTTGTATACTTCTGTGCCATTGGCTGCATCACGAATCCAAAGGCGCTGCATACAAATGCCAGGCCCAAAATTGCAATCCACTGGAAACCGCTTGACGGCAATGTCGGTGTTTCAAACATAAATGTACAAATGACACCATACAGCGCTGCAAATCCAAGCTGCCAGATGCCAAGGAGCATTCCGTCCTCTTCCTGTGCAAACTTATCCGTCAACAGAATCTGCACCGCATACACAGCTGCACCTGCAAGACAGAGAATATCACCGCTGTGGAACACCAGTGACTGCTGCAGGGTCAGCAGACAAATGCCTGTCATCGTCAGCAGAATACTCAAAACATTCTGGTGATCCGGCATTTTCTTCTTAATCACCGCATGAAAAATCGGCACCAGCACAACGGTTGTACTTGTCAGAAAACCGCCATTGGAAGCGGATGTTGTCTGAAGGCCATGCATCAGAAACGCAAACAGCCCAAAAAGGAACAAGCCAAGAACTGCACCTTTCATCATCACACGCTTCGTTGTCTTCTTAAACTTTTTAAAAAACAAAAGTGAAACCGCAATAAACGCGATACCAAATCTTAATGCAATAATACAAAACGGCGGGATACCATCCAAACCAATCTTCATCAACAGATAGGAACTGCCCCATGCCATCGCAACCAGCGCCAGCATACTGTCCGCCCTCTGCTGCGTCCATCCATACTCTCTCATAACCTTATCCTACTCCTCTATCCTTATTTCAAGGTGTTTTTTAATTTGGCATTACAAAACACCGCCTTGCTTTTTTTTTTTCCATGGAGTATTATACAACTATCTGAGCATTTGAAAAGAGAATAATATTAATGCTTATCATTCACAAAAGTTATGGAGTGTGCCTGCAATGATTTTAAACCGCTATGAAATTTTTCTGAAAACCGCCGAAATCGGCAATATTACAAAGACTGCTGAGATTCTTCACTATACCCAGGCCGGCATCAGCCATGCCATTGCCGCCTTGGAGAAAGAGACCGGATTTTCCCTTCTGGCAAGAAGTGCTTCCGGCGTCACCCTCACTGAGAACGGCAAACGCCTGCTGCCTTACATACAAACTCTGGTCAACGACCAGCATGGTCTTTCTCAGGCCATTTACGATATCAACGAAACGGTAGCCGGCACCCTGCGAATCGCCACCTTCACCAGTGTTTCCACCCAGTGGCTTCCGACCATCATCCGCAAGTTTCAGGCAGATTATCCCCTTGTGGAATTTGATCTGCTAGCGGGTGACTACGATGAAATCACAGAGCGTATTTTAAGCGGCCGCGTGGACTGCGGCTTTCTGACGGCTCCTGTTGCTGACCCGCTGGTCTTTCACCTGCTGTATAAGGATCCCATGAATGTCCTTCTTCCTGAAAGGCACCCCCTGACCCGGCAGAATGTTCTGACACTCCCGGAAATCAAAAAAGAGCCCTTGGTTTTGCCAACCAAAGGCTCTGATAATGATATTCAGGCAGTATTAAATTCAACCCGCGGCAAAACTAATGTCCGCTATGTCCTGAATGATGATTTGTCAGTTATCTCCATGGTATCTCACGGATTCGGCATCACCATCATGCCGGAACTGATTCTGCGAAACCTCAATTACAGTTTGGAAATCCGTCCTATTGACCCGCCGCAGTACCGTGCCATCGGCATTGCTTCCATGCCGTTAAACCGTGTTTCTGTACTAACAAAGACTTTCATTCAGTATCTGACTGATCCATCCAAAATCGACTTTAATGAACTTTGTTCTTGATCTCATCAACAATCTTCTCAACAAATTCATCAAGGCCCACAACTGTTGTATCTTTCTCGCCGTGAAGTCTGTAGGAAACCGTTCTGTTATCCTTCTCGTTGAAACCGATAACAAGAAGATATGGTACCTTCTGGATCTGTCCCTCACGCATACGATAGCCCAGTTTCTCTGCTCTGTCATCCAGATCAACACGAACATTCTGCGCTTCGAGCAGTTCACAGATTTCATTGGCATAAGCATTCAAGTCGTCATCATCTGTCTTAACAGGCATAACTTTGACCTGGATCGGTGCCAGCCATGTAGGCAGATTACCCTTTGTCTCCTCAAGGATATACGCCATGAATCTGTCAAGAGAACCGAGGATCGCTCTATGCAGAACAACCGGTGTCTTCATCTCGCCATCTTTGTCAACATATGTCAGCTGGAATTTCGCCGGCAGACAGAAGTCGAGCTGACATGTGGACAATGTGATCTCATTACCTACAGCAGGCTTCACATTGACATCCAGCTTAGGGCCATAGAAAGCTGCTTCACCGATCTCTTCTGTGTATTCAAGACCGAGTTCGTTCATAACTTCACGCAGTGCGTTCTCTGCCTTGTTCCACATCTCATCATCATCATGATACTTCGCTTTGTCTTCAGGATCTCTCAGAGATAAAACGCATCTGTAATCTGTGATGCCGAAATCTTCGTATGTGCTGAAGATCAGGTCTACAACTCTTGAAATCTCATCCTTAATCTGCTCAGGTGTTACAAACAGATGGGCATCATTCTGACAGAAATGTCTGCCTCTTTCGATACCTTTCAGTGTACCGCTGGCTTCATATCTGAAATCATGAGCGATCTCACCGATTCTGATCGGCAGATCTCTGTAAGAATGTCTCTTATTCGCATAAATCATCATATGATGCGGGCAGTTCATTGGTCTGAGTACGAAAGCTTCATCATCTACTTCCATGGCAGGGAACATGTTCTCTTTGTAATGATCCCAGTGACCGGATGTCTTATAAAGGTTCACAGTACCGACACAAGGTGTCATAACATGCTGATAACCCAGCTTGCGTTCCTTCTCCTTGATGTAGTTCTCAAGTTCCTGCCAGATAGTATAACCTTTTGGAAGGAACATCGGAAGACCACGGCCAACAAGATCGTCTACCATGAACAGTTCCATGTCCTTGCCGATCTTACGATGGTCTCTTTCCTTTGCTTCCTCAAGGAGCTGTATATGTGCTTCCAATTCTTCAGCTGTAGGGAAACATACGCCGTAGATTCTCTGAAGCACCTTGTTCTTGCTGTCACCCTTCCAGTATGCACCGGAGTGTCTTAACAACTTGAAGTGGCGGCATAACTTCACATTGTCTACGTGAGGTCCACGGCAGAGGTCTGTGAAATCGCCCTGTGTGTAACATGAAATATTGCCATCTTCCAGACCATTGATCAGGTCAATCTTGTATTCATCATCCTTGAACATCTCAAGGGCTTCTTCCTTGGAAATCTCATGGCGAACAATTTTCTTGCCGCTCTTGGCAACTTTCTTCATCTCTTTCTCGATGGCAGCGATATCTTCATCTCTGATAACATCGTCACCCAAATCCACATCATAGTAGAAACCTTCTGCAACAACAGGTCCAACCCAGAACTTAGCCTGAGGATAGAGATGTTTGATTGCCTGAGCCATCAGATGTGCACAGGAATGGTTCAGCATTTTCAACTGTTCATCTTCTTTAAAATTAACCATTGTACTTATCTCCTTCTATCTTCTGTATCCGAAAATACCGATTCCCGTCAGGAAAACGCAATTCTTTGGATACACCATTTTTAACATTGCAACTGTTATTGTACCACGCCGAATGATTTTTAACAATATCTTAGCGAACTATTATTTTTTTAAGTGCGATAATCCTCCCCATCTCAGCGGAGGTGCGGTGTGAAATAGAAATATGTCTGGCAGACAGCTCATCTTAATCCCCAAAAAGAGAAAAAGCCAGATAAGCAGCAGGCATCTCAGCCTGCCATCTTATCCAGCTATTGTTTCTATTGAACAAATTGCCCTCCGATGAATTACGACAAGTATACTATAGAAAAATACATTCATCAAATACTATTTTCTTACATATTAAATGCGGCTTTGTTGATCACCGCACGTTTATGTGTGCCTGTACCGATCAGGCCGTTCTCATCATACGCATTCACAGCAAATGTCACTTTCTTGCCATTCACAACTTCTGTGATCTCTACTTCACAGCGAACCTTCTTGCCACATGGTGTGGAAGCAAGATGTTTGACTTCAACAGACATACCGACAGAACCTTTGCCTTCTTCCAGACAGTTATCCATTAATTTAGCACATGTCAGTTCCATCAGATTAATCATGCTCGGTGTTGAAAAAACTGCAGGCAATTCAATTGCCGGAAGCTGTGGATCGTTATGGTTCGCAAGCATGCCCTCGTTCACAACAATTTCTGTTTCGTACTTCATTCCTGCTTTCATTTCCATTGTAAAACCCTCCTTGTAAAAATCATCTTCCTAATAAATAACACAAGAGACGCTTCTCTTGCTTACATCATACCAGAAACCGCGCCGTTCGCCAATCTATGTATGAAAATTTGAACATTTCTACGTTCTCTTCATAATCGTAATCAGAGAGCTGAGCAATAAAAGCAGCGGATAAAACAGTTTCGGCATGATCTGAAAGGCTGAAATCTCTCCGCCAAGTTCGTTCACTGCTGAAATTGCGACAAGCATCTGCGCACCATAAGGAATCACCCCTTGAAAAACGCATGAAAATGTATCAAGAAGCGATGCTGTCTTTCTCGGTGTAATGCCATATTCCTCTGCCATTTCCTTCGCAATCGGGTTTGCCATAACGATGGCTACTGTATTGTTGGCCGTTGCAATATCCATTGTGCCGACGAGAAATCCCATACCAAGCTGACCACCCTTTTTCCCACGGAAGATTCTGTGTATCCAGCTAAGAAGTGCATCAAATCCCCCATACTCACGGATAAGCGCACACATGGCCGCTACAAGAATAGCTACCATACAGGTTTCAAACATTCCGGAGACACCGGAGCCCATGTTTTTAAGAATCTCTACAGGAACGGTATGGCCACCAATCAGCATAATCAACGCACCTGACACAATACCGATCAGCAGTACAACAAATACATTGATACCTACAATGCCTCCAATCAGTACGAGCACATACGGAATCACCTGCGTCAAATGGTATGGCTGAATCACATGTCCCTGAATTTCTGTCTGGAAAGACAGCATAAGAATCAGAATCAGTGTCACAACAGCTGCCGGAAAAGCAATCCAGAAGTTTTCCCTGAACTTGTCTTTCATCTCGCATCCCTGTCCATTACATGCAGCAATCGTTGTATCTGAAATAAAAGACAGATTATCCCCAAACATGGCGCCCCCCATCACAGAAGCGACACAAAACGCCAGATCAAATCCGGACGCTGTAGAAACAGCGACTGCAATCGGTGTCAGAAGGGTAATAGTTCCGACAGATGTTCCCATCGCCACTGATACAAAACAGCCAACGATAAACAGCACCGCAACTGAAAATCTCGCCGGGATCAGACTCAGCATGCAATAGGCCACACTCTCTGCACTGCTTCTCCCCACAACACCCACAAATGAACCGGCTGCCAGGAAGATTAATAGCATCGTGATAATATTCTTATCACCCACTCCCTGTGCCATAATCTCCAGTTTCTGATCAAAATTTAACGCTCGATTCTGCAGACAGGCCACCAGAATCGCCGCAAGAAATGCGATGACGATTGGCACATTGTAAAACCCCATTGGAATCTCCATCACATACTCAAATAAAATGCCCAGGCCAAGGTATAATACAAGAAATACACCAATTGGCAACAGGGCAATTCCTTTTCCTTCTCTCATTTTTATCCTCTTTCTACCATACTCTGCTTATGGCTATATAATCACTTTGTTATTTTATCATACAAACTAATTCTTCACCATAAGCATTCCACATTTCTGGAAGAAATTACCATTTTTTTCATACCAGCCCTGATTTAAGATCTTAAGAGTATCCTCCAGCATAGCAATTTCTTTTGATCTGTCTCTCATGAGTCCTCTCCTTCCTTTGATATATCACAAGTATAAATCGGAATACTTATATAAGGGGCGCCTGACGAACGACTTTTAGGATTCTTTCGACCTATATAATGCAAGACGATTTTCTATCTTGCAGGTTGTGCACGTAGGGATTTTGCGTTATTCAGTTGGAAAGTATTGCTGAATGATACGCTTAAAATCATTAAGACACCTATGAGCCAGCGTGAAAT
The DNA here is from genome assembly GCF_023656595.1 of Coprococcus intestinalis. Lineage (NCBI taxonomy): Bacteria > Bacillati > Bacillota > Clostridia > Lachnospirales > Lachnospiraceae > Coprococcus > Coprococcus intestinalis. Next base: position 60,330 of record NZ_JAMOKJ010000009.1, read on the forward strand.
CTGCTATCATGTTGTCCATAGATTTTTCATCAAAGATGCCAGCGCCTGTATCAATAATTTTAAACATTACCTCGTCATGCATAAGTGTGAATGTAGGCATATATACAGAATGAGCTTGCTTGATTTTTGAATTGACTGTTAAAAAGTCAGTGTTAAGTTTATGGTTTTTCAAGTCTTCTCTGTAGTTTCCAATGTATCTCACTTTAATACGATATACATCATTTTCGATGATGAGAACGCCATTTTCCTGAGTTTCAAGTGTATTTTTAATGATGTTAAAAGACATTAATATTCAAGTCCTTTCTCTGATTTTTCTTATATCATTCTAAAGTGCTTCCAGAATCATTTATCTTTATCTCCATTTCTTTCAACAAATCCTGCGACTACTGCTTCTTCTCTTCTACGTAATTCTCCTCTAGTCAAAATCATCATCCTTTACATCATTTTTAGAAGCCATATTGCGCACCTTTTCTTAGATTATATACTACCACAAGCCTTGTTGCAAACACGAGATAATCCTTAAACAACTCGACAGCTTCATTCTGAATAACATTTGCAGCGATAATAACGTCAATGCCTGGATTATGATTCTTTATCTCATCAATAATCCTCATTATTGATTTTCCAGTATTAATCACACTATCAACAATAACTACTCTCTCTGTATTAATCACAGGAGTATCATCTTGCTTCGGGTTCATCGAATAAAAAATGCCACCTGCTCCCATATATACTCCGTCACCAAAAAACCTGCCACCCCGTTCCAAGACTAAGATTGATGTATTTTTCTCTGGGAATACGGCAGCAATGTGCCTTCCTATTTTTTCTCCTAAACGCACATGTGCTGCTGCCAGTCTACTTCCACTTATTCCTGAATTCGATTTGCAGATAGCAATATCAGCTTGTACTTCTTCGTCCTCATCAGCCAATACCACCAAAGAATGATCGTAAATCGGCACCAAGCCTGATAAGCTTTCATTCTTCAATGATCTGCTTATCCGCTTACCAATATACAAAAATCCTTTGCATTAATCAGCACCACAGTAGTTTTATCTGCAACTAGTCAGTAACTCTTTTCACCACCTTCACCATCTCCCCAATTACACGTAAAAAATAGCGCCATACAAAGCTTATGCCTCATATAGCGCCAATCCATAAATAATCGGCTTCATTTATTCCGTTTCACATTCAAATTCTGTTCCATCGAAAAACCTAATCGCAAGCTTCCCGGATTCAAATACCTTGATATAATCCATGACCATAATCATAAGCTCGCCATCAAATTCTTTTATCTTCCCTTCCTGGCAGCAGCCATTAAAAGTCTGGTCTTGTGGTGTAGCAATTCGTCACCGTCTTCCAGATTTTTATTCCAGAAATCCAAGTATTCATTGCAATAGTTCTTTCGCTGTTTCAGTTCAAACATTCGCTGCTCTTCTGCCTCTTTTTCTTGCGTCTTTTCTCTTTGCGTTCCTGCTTGTTCTGTTCCTGCTGTAATTTCAACGCCTGTTGCGATTTTGTACCAATGCCTATTTCCAGCATCTGCTTCTTTCCTTCCCGCTGCATCCGTTTCGGATTTCTTTTGATATCCTTTACAACAGTTTCAACAACCGAACTGAATTTCAAACTGAAATAGCACTTTTTAATATATTCCTGTACTTCATAATCTTTTGGCTCTGCACCAAATGTTACCTTTGCCACAGATAGTTTACCATCTTCGATGCGTTCAAAGATTCCCACCCAAAACGGCTCTTCAAAAAATACTGTCAGCTTTCCATTTACTTTGTCCATAAGAATCCCTCCTAAAATTGATTGAACAAAGAATGGACAACCCGGAGGGGCAGGTTACTTACCCTATTTATATAGGACGGCCGGGCTACCTACCGGCTCTGGCACATCAAAGATGTACGTTGCGTTTTTATCTTTGCGTTTATAATCAAGCCATTGTATTCATGGAGGTGTTATCCATGAACGAAGCATTAAAGACTCAGCTCAAAATCCTCAAATTAAGTGATATAAAACCAAACTTTTCAGAACTTGCACGGTTTTATGATCTGGATCGCAGGACTGTCAAAAAGTATTATGACGGATACGAAGGCAAAGCTGCTCACAGAGATAAACCAAGCAAGGCACATCACCACATTCTCCACAGTTTTGCATAATTTAATTTTAGACATCAAAAAAAGAAGGTATCTTTCAACCTTCTTCTCTGACAACTTATAACTATAAGAAATGACACCACCTCAACCCTTGATTTATCGTTATGGGCGAAGCGGTGTCAATACTTAAAAGCTATGATACTATACAACCTTTTCAAAACATATATTTTGCTCTACCACATAAGCTATTGGTAATAACTTTATTTTTGTAGCATCGTTAATATTATTTTCATTTCCACATAATAAATATTCTTCATTCATGCGTTTAAATACATACCATTTTTCATTTTCAACATTCAAAACGAAAGTTGACCTTATATCTCCTACATTTAAAAATGTTATTGCTACTATAAACACTTCTACCAAAGCACCTAAAATAGCACAACTCATTAAATTAATATTAAATGCTGTAGATATGGCAAAAGTGATTATTGCTGTAGCTGTTAATATGATGAAAAACCCTTTCCTTTCTTCACACCACCAATACAATTTTATTGCTTTTCCTCTGTTTTTCAAGATGCGTAAAATAGAAGACACTAATAACGTTAATAACAAAAATGCACCATTAACTACAACAGAAGTAACATTTACAGTAAGCAGATAATTTATTACCCCAAACACAAAGAACAGTATGAAATACATAAAACTAAATCTTTTTGATTCCTCGGTCTTACTCATCAATACAGCTTCAATTCTTGATGCATGAAATAATTGAATATATCCTGTTGCCACACTAATTAAAATAATGCTAACGCCAATAAGAGCTCCTATATTGTCTATATCAAATTCTTTAAGTATTTCAATCAACTTTTCCATTTCTTTTGTCTCCTCTGCCGCATATTATATCAATCCATAGTGTCTCAACGCATCCTTAATATACTCCACCTTCTCCTGTGGACACTGCTTTACCTCTGGATTCTCTTTCTTGGACTTATTATAATTCTCGCCCATATCCAGTCCACACATCCGCTTCACCTGTGCAATATAAGAAGTATGCACATTCACACCATACTTTTCCTTCACATATTCCTTAATCTTTGAATAAGTAGCCTTTTCTTGTGATGTATAATTACTCTCTTCATCAGGCTCCATTGTTATCTCAATCTTAGGTGTATCTTTTTTGAGGGATAATTTGACAACTGTCTCACAATGAACCGTGCCCGGGAACATGTCAACACAATGTGTCTTTTTCACTTTATATCCTCGCTCGATCAGTACGCCCAAATCTCTAGCCAGGCTGGTCGGCTTACAGGAAATATACACCATATTCGGCACCTGGTAATCAATGATCTTGTCCAATGCCTTTGGATGGATGCCGTCTCTTGGCGGATCAAGGACGATATAATCCGGCTTATCTTCAATGGTATCCAGCACTTTCAAAACGTCACCGGCAATGAATTCACAATTGTCCAGCTGGTTCAGTCCGGCATTGACTTTGGCTGCCTCGACAGCTTCTTCCACAATTTCTACACCGACAACTTTCTTTGCCACTGCTGCCAAAATCTGGGCAATGGTACCTGTTCCGCTGTAAAGGTCAAAAACAGTCATATCTTTTGTATCGCCGATATAAGAACGGGCAATATCGTAGAGCAATTCGGCCCCCAGTGTATTTGTCTGGAAGAATGAAAATGTGGAAATCTTGAATTTCAGTCCAAGAATATGCTCATAAAAATAATCCTGCCCGTAAAGAATGCGTGTCTCATCGCTCTGAACCACATCCGCCAGTGTATCGTTGATGATATGCATGATTCCCACAATCCTGCCTTCAAGCTGAAGAGCCAAAAGACGCTGGATCAGTTCTGTCAGATCACATTGTTCCTGACTGGTTGTCACCAGATGTACCAGCATCTCTCCGGTTGTCTCGGAACGACGCACCAAAAGGTGGCGGAGATAACCGGTATGTTTCATTTTCTTATAATACGGCATCGGATGCTCGGTGAAATAATCCAACACGGTTTTTAAAACAGTTGTAAAATCGTCATGGACAATCTTGCAGTCATCTACTGTCAGGATGTCATAGGTACTGGCTTTCTTGTGCAGTCCCAATGTCAACGGCCCATCCAAATGATCATCTCCAAAAGAAAATTCCATTTTGTTGCGGTAAGCCCACTGTTTCGGACTACCTGTAATACCCTCAAAAACATAATCCGGCTTTCCTTCCGCATCTACCTGGCCAGCTGAACTAATGGCTGTGTCCAGAAGCTTCTTCACCTGGCCGGCCTTCATCTTCAGCTGTTCATCATAGCTCATGGTCTGATACATGCAGCCGCCGCAGGCCGGAAATTCATGACAGACCGGTTCAATGGTTTCTAATGGAGATTTCTCCAGCACTTCCAGTAATCTGCCTTCACAGCGGTCTTTGCGCTTTTTGTTAATGACAAAACGGATCTTCTGTCCGGGAATACCATTTTTCACTGTCACATACTGATCTTCAACTTTCACACGCCCTTTATTCGGAAAATCGATATATTCAATGATGCCTTCACACATCTGTCCTTTTTTCATCTTCGTCTCCTATCTGTTTCTAAAAACTTCTCGTAAATCATATCCTGTTTGGCAAAATGCTTTCTTTACCCAAAAAAGCTGTTACAAATCAGCATTTATCTGTAACAGCTTTCCTGTCTGTTTAATTATACAAATTTCTGTAACTACTCAGATAAAACTATTCCTCATCTTTAGCAGGCGCAGCTTCATCTTCCTTTACAAAATCGTCTTCCTCGTCCTCAAAGTCATCATCAAAATCATCTTCAAAGTCGTCTTCAAAATCATCTACATCATCCTCGCGGGATAAATACTTGTAGATACCGAAAGCAATTGCTGCGATTGCTGCAATGCCTGCAATAATTGCAAATACGAGGCAAACTGTTTTCTTCTTCTCGTCTTCCAGTTCCTTACGGTGAATAAAATCAGAAATCTTGGCCATGCTTAAATATTCTTCAAACTTATTCATGTCGTCCGCACATCCTTTCTACCAAACAGATTTGCTTATAGTATAGCACTCTTTTTTCTAAAATACTACCTCTTTCAGACTTTTTTCAGCTTCGCAAATCCGGCAAACATTTTCTTCGGTCCGTATTTCGGAAAATCAACCGTGACTTCATAATCTTTGCCGCCATCCTTGATGGCCTGAACAACACCGGTGCCAAATTTAATATGTTTAACCGTATCACCCACTTCGTAGTCCGGTGCGGTTTTCTTCATATCGCCGCCTTTTTTCGCAAAAGCGCTGACATCAAATTTGTGACTTTGTCTGATACCGCGATTGCCCACGCCTGTACCCATTCTGCTGCCGCTGCCATATGTACCGGCTCTGCTGCCGCCAAAACCGGAGATACCATTGGAGGCACTGCCTGTATTCCACGGCAGATCATCCTCAGCTTTCCTCGGAAAGCGCTCTCTCGGCAGACTGCCGCCGATGAGCTGCGGCGGAATCTCTTTCACAAAACGGGAGATTTTATTGTACTGTGTCTGACCATGCATCATTCGGCACATCGCATAACTGAGGGTCAGCTTCTTCATGGCACGGGTAATGCCCACATAACACAAACGGCGTTCTTCCTCAATCTCCATAGGATCATCGTTGACAATGGTCATATAACTCGGGAACAAACCATCCTCCATACCGCACAAATAAACATATGGAAATTCCAGACCTTTTGCACTATGCAGCGTCATCAAAATAACTTTGTTGTCCGAATCATCCATATTGTCCACATCTGCCACAAGGGCAATCTGTTCCAGCAATTCATTCAGGGAAGGCTGTTCCGTCTCCTCCTCATAGGCGACAATCTTGTTGCGCAGTTCGTCTAAGTTCTCAATTCGCGTTGTTGCTTCATCTGTCTGCTCTGCCTGAAGCTCTTTCAGATAGCCCGTATCTTCCAGAACTTCATCATACAATTCTGCCAGGGACATATATTCTGCCTTTGTTCTGAAAACCTGTATCAAATTCACAAAACCATTGATTTTCGCTGCTGCCCGTCCCAGACCCGGAATACCATCCACCTGTTTAAAGGCCTCATACAAACTGATTCCCCACTGATCCGCGTACTCCGCCGCTTTTGTCACTGTTGTGGCACCGATACCGCGCTTTGGTACATTCACCACACGTCTCACAGCCACGTCATCCTGACCATTATTGATAATTTTCAAATAGGCCAGAATATCTTTAATCTCTTTGCGCTGATAGAAGTTCACACCGCCCACAACTCTATATGGTATGTTGCGTGTGACAAATTTTTCTTCTAAAACACGGGACTGGGCGTTTGTTCTGTAAAGCACCGCAAAATCTTTGTATTCAGCCTCATGGCGTTCCGTCTTTGCCGCAATATCGTTCACAATTCCCATGGCCTCTTCATATTCTGTCTGGTACTGATTCAGCGCAATCGGTACACCCTGTTCATTATCCGTCCAAAGTGTCTTATCCTTACGCCCCTGATTGTGATGGATCACACCGTTGGCAGCATCCAGGATCGTTTTGGTCGAACGATAATTCTGCTCCAGCTTGATCACCTTTGCATCCGGAAATGTTTTTTCAAAATCAAGAATGTTGTGGATATTCGCACCTCGGAACTTGTAAATCGACTGATCATCATCACCGACCACACAGAGATTCCGATACTTTGCCGCCAGCAGACTGACAAACTGGAACTGAACCGTGTTCGTATCCTGATACTCATCCACCATAATGTACTTAAAACGATCCTGGTAATAATTCAATACTTCCGCATCGGTTTTGAAAAGTTCAACGGTTTTGAAAAGCAGATCGTCAAAATCCAGCGCATTATTGCTCCTTAAACGTTTCTGATATTCCTCATATACCTGAGCAATACGCTGTCTGGCATAGTCACCTTCTGAACGGAGCAGATATTCCTTCGGCCCGATCATTTCATCCTTGGCAGATGAAATCGCTGACAGCAAAGTACGCTCCTTATAAATCTTGGTATCAATGTTCAGCTTCTTGCAGACTTCCTTGATAACAGTCTTCTGATCATCCCCATCATAGATGGTAAAACTTCTGTCGTATCCCAGTCTGTCAATATAACGCCTCAAAATACGCACACAGGTAGAATGGAATGTGCTGACCCAGATATCTTCTGCGCCAAAATCCACAATCTGATCCACACGTTCCCGCATCTCCCCTGCGGCCTTGTTCGTAAATGTAATGGCCAGAATATTCCATGGATTGACCTGACATTCATCAATCAGATAGGCAATCCTATGGGTCAGCACTCTGGTCTTGCCTGACCCGGCCCCTGCCAGAATAAGAAGCGGTCCTTCTGTATGATAGACCGCTTCCTGCTGGACAGGATTCAATGATTCATATATACTCATTCAAAAATCCTCCAGATTCTCTATTTGTCTACTTTATTCAGCACTGTTCAAAGTCAGCCATCGAAAACTGCGACTCGACAACGCTTTTACAAAAGGCTTGTTCCGCATTCCGGGCAGAATTTCTGTCCCGCCGCAGCCTTATATCCACATTTCGGGCAAACAGGCTGTGCCTGATTGGTTCCGCACTCCGGACAGAACTTCATATCTGCATTAATCTCAGCACCACATTTAATGCATTTCTTCTTCTGAACAACCAGTGAGGCACCACATTCAGAGCAGAATTTCAGTCCCTTCTTCATTTCAGAACCACATTTCGGGCAAATCACAAAACTTTCCTTATGTGTACCTGACTGTCCCTGCACACCGCCATTCATCTGGCCGGCCATCATGCCGCCGAAAGCCATGCCAGCAGACATCTGCATACCCATCCCCGCCATGCTGTTCATACCGCCATTCGGATTCTTGGCCATAGCCACCATGGCATCTGCCTGTGCATCCACCTGTCTCTTATAAGCATAGGCATCCATGCCGCCAAAGGCGCCCAGAGAAGCACGTTCATCAATGGATTTCTTCACTGTTTCCGGTAAAGCCACCTGAACAGCCATCTTCTGCATCTGAATACCGTAACGGCCAAAGAAATCATCACTCTTTGCCTTCAGAATCTGTGCGGCTTCATAGCAGTAACCCTGCATGTCAAAGAAATCCATCTGCTTCTCTGTCACGATCTCCTTGAAATACATGGCAATCTGCGGTGTCACAAAACTCTTCAGGTCAGCCACCGTATATCGGTTCTTCACACCCATGAGATTCTCCGCAAAAAGCTTCGGGTCCGTGATTGATAATGAATACTTGCCGTTCGCTCCCACATTAACAAGGCCAAAGACTTCATCCTTCACTGTCACCTGTTCACTCGTTCCCCATGGTATATCAATGATCTCATTGGTATTGACAAAAATAATATCCACGATAAATGTGTCATGAAAACCATATTTCCACTGATTCAGTGTTGTTGTCACCGGCATATTATTTGTTGTCAGTTCATATCGGCCCGGCATAAAAATATCCGTCATCTGTCCTTCGTTCACCAGGATCGCTGCCTGTCCTGGCATAACCGTTAGAACAGATTCATACATAATCCTGCGTCCGTCTCTGTCATAAACAGCTGCCAGTTCCTGCGGATCTGAGGAACGATAACTTATGCTTGATAAAAGCTGTCCTTTAATTAAATTCTTTAATCCCATCTAAAGACCTCCCTGTCCTTCTCATCATTTAATATCCTGCTTATATTCAAAATGCACCAACGGCCATTGTCTGCCCTGATAATGCCTAACCGACGGCCCCGATCACAAGCTGCTCCCATGTCTCTGTTGTCTCAACTTTGCATGTATCCTTCCACTGGGCATACTGTTCTTCAAACTTGTCATTCAAAACCTGTTCGAATTCACTGTCTTCCATATCCTTATAATCATCTTCCTGACGAAGGGTTTCTGAAAGATTCTCCAGAATCTGATTGTAAACCTTCATGGACAGGGCATCCTTTTCATAAATGGCCAATACCGCCGACCGTTCCACACTGAACTGTGTTGCAATATCTTCACCGATCGATGCCATATAATCCTCGGCCTTGGACGCGCACTGCTTCTCCTCATCATCTGTCAAAGCCGGTACATCATACTCATCCGCCTTATTACAGAGAATCACTGCCCGTTCTATCTCATCCAGCATGGTTGCCTTGGCATACTCACCCACGGTCATTCCATTATCCATCTTCGTATCCCAAGGTTCCTCACCGTAATCTGCCACATACTGATCTCTGGCCATATAAGCTCTCGCATTGATTTCTGACAGATAAACGGTGGTATCATCAATGGTCAGCACCGGTTCATCATCCACCGCATAGCTGCCAATCGGCTCGATCTCTGTCTCGCCACTACTATCCGTACCCGATTCCGTTTTCTGTGATTCCTCCATCGATAAATCTCCTGTTTCAAAGTTCTGCTCTGCCCCGGCTGTTGTATTCTGCTGCCGACTACCGGTATGACCGCCCACTGCAAAACCACCGCAAAAGCCAATACTAATACCGACAATAAGTGCAGCTGCCAGCATTCCGGCGCTGTATCTATGCTTTTTATCCATATAAAATCTCCTCACTTTATAACACTGTGAACACCAGGCAACTCGGCCTGTTCCAAAAGCCATCTGACGTGTTCTGACATCTATGCCATATGAATGCATTTTAGCATAAATAGCGCCCCCTTGCAACATAGACACTGTTTATGCATATTTTATTATATACCGCTATAAGGAGGTTTTTATGAAGCCGCTTTTAGATTTGACCGATGTCAACTATACCTATCAGACAGCGGAAGGTGAAACACCGGCTGTCAAAAATTTAAGTTTTCGTGTTTTTCCGGATCATTTTCTCGGTATCATCGGTCCGAGCGGATGCGGAAAATCGACAATTTTATCCCTGATCGCAGGTTTGATCCAGCCTAATTCCGGCAAAATTGCCGTCTCAGCCGAAATCGGCTATATGCTTCAAAAAGATCATTTGCTTGACTGGTTAAGTATCAAAGACAACATTACACTCGGCCCGCGGATTCATCATAAACTGACACCCGAAAAGGAATCCTGGGCCGATAAAATGCTGGAAGAATATGGTCTTGCCCCTTTCGCAGATGCCAGACCCAGTCAATTATCCGGCGGTATGCGTCAGAGAGCCGCCCTCATCCGGACATTGGCCCTTTCTCCCAGTCTTCTTCTTTTGGATGAACCCTTTTCAGCCCTCGATTATCAGACAAGACTTACGGTTTCCGACGACATTTACCGGATTCTTCGCACTCAGCACATGAGTGCTGTTCTTGTTACCCATGATATTTCGGAGGCCATCAGTTTTTGCGACCGTATTATTGTTTTGACCAGCCGTCCGGCTTCCGTCAAAAAGACTTTTGATATCCACCTGACTCTTGATGAAGACCGCACACCTTTTAAAGCCCGCATGGCACCTGAATTTAAAGATTATTTCAATGAGATATGGGGTGAATTAAATGTCTGATCCGACTATTCTGTACCCGGTTTCCAACACATCCCGGGAAGAATTTCTTGCTGAAAGGAAAAAACAGAAATATTTCATTACAGGCATGCGCTTTTTCATCCTGATTTTCATCTTGGCCGGTTGGGAAATAGCAGCCAGATATCATCTGATCGACGCTTTCATTTTCAGCAGTCCGACCCGTATTTTTAAGGTTATGCTGCAAATGGCAGCTGATAAAAGCCTTTTTTATCATATCGGCATTACCATCGGTGAAACCCTTGTCAGTTTTGTCCTTGTACTGATCATCGGCACACTGATCGCCATGCTGCTTTGGTGGTGCCGCAGCGCTGCTGATATTCTAGAACCTTACTTCGTTGTTCTGAACAGCCTGCCAAAAACAGCGCTGGCGCCGATTCTTATTGTCTGGCTCGGCAACAATATGAAGACCATCATCGTATGTGGTGTGACAATGGCAGTCTTCAGCACCATCATCAACCTTTACACCGCCTTTATTCATATTGACAGTGATAAACTACTGCTCATTCGGACCCTTGGTGGCACACGCAGAGATATTCTTCGCTATATTGTTCTTCCGGCCAGCATCTCGGCCATCGTCAGTAACCTGAAAGTCAATATAGGTCTCTGCCTTGTCGGCGTCATTATCGGCGAATTTCTGGCGGCCAACGCCGGCCTGGGCTATCTCATTATCTACGGCAGTCAGGTTTTCCGTCTGGATTACGTCATGCTCAGCATTATTATTTTGTGTATACTGGCTATGGTACTCTATCAGCTGCTCTCTTTTGTCGAAAAACGTTACCAGAAAAAACAGTAACTCCGACCGTTTCAATCAATTTTAGCAATATATTACAGATGTAACCTAACCTTTCCAATTCTATTAAATAATCTGCGATTCATTTAAATAAACTGCAGATAAAATATAAAAGCCGATTTCCAGGATTTTGATAATCATTTGATTCATAATCCCAGAAATCGGCTTTTAAAATTAAGCGTCTGCCTTAATAGGCTACGATAATACCGCCATCATTGGCGTACATCGTTGCAACACCTGCTGTATCCACGATCACAATACCCTTAAAGGCGTATTTCTTCTCAATCTCAACCTTAAGCCATTCTGCACGCTTCAGGCAGTTGCAATGAGAGATCATCAGATACTTATCCGTCGGATGGATGACCGTTTTACCAATCTGCTCTACCATCTTCATCAGTGCCTTCTTCATGCCACGGCCCATATCCAGCTGCTGGATCGTGCCTTCCGGGGTAGAACCCATGACAGGCTTGATATTCAGTACATTGACCAATGTCGCCTTAAGACCTGATAAACGACCATTCTTTCTCAATGTCTCCAATGATTCCAGAACAAATAATGTTGCCTGTTCCTCAATATACTGCTCAACTTCACTGACTACTTCCGAAAAAGCCTTACCAGCCTCCAGGCATTCCTGAAGCTTCATCAGGATCAATGTCTGACCTGCACTGGCAGAACGACTGTTAAAGACATGAATCTTCTTATCCGGATACTCTTCCTTCAAAAGATCTGCGCCAAGCTTTGCACTATTATAAGAACCGCTTAATTCCGATGAGAGTGTAATGGCATAAGCATCCTCATTGTTATAGCCATAAGCCTGCATATACGCATCCGGTGACGGACATGCGGATGACGGTGCCTCCGGGCATTCTGCCACTTTTCGCAAAAATTCCGCCTGGTTAAAAGTTTCATCATCTATAACCTTATCTTCCCCAACATTCAGTGTAAGGGGCACAAGTGTGATATGTTCATCCTTCTTCATAGCAGCAGTCATATCTGTACAACTGTCCACTGCAATATGATATGCCATTTATTTATCCTCCTGCATCTATCACAGCTATCCTGCCCATCCACTATCGCATACTGCAAAATAACTGCTGTTATCTATCAACAACTATTCAACATAGTTTTCATTACTATATATCATAGCATACCAAACATCTTTTGAAAAGACCAAATTCACATCCATTGATTATATTGCGTAATTGTGTTACTATAAATAGTGGAAAATTTCCTATTATATTATAATTTCAAATGCAGAATGGAGAATGAATATGCAGACATTACCAAAAGAAGTTGAACAGCTCTTTCACTACCTGCAGAACGGCACATCCGCTTTTCATGTGATTGCCCATACCAAACAGGTTCTGACAGAAGCCGGATTTACAGAGTTACATATAAAAGACAACTGGACACTGACAAAGGGCGGCCGTTATTTCTGCAGTCCTTTTGATACAACCCTCTACGCTTTTACAATCGGTGAATCCTGTGACCTTTCCAATGGCATTCACATTGCTGGTGCCCACACAGATTTCCCGGCCATCAAAATTAAACCAAATCCGGAAATTTTTTCTCATGGCTACATGCAGCTGAATACAGAAGTATACGGCGGTCCTATTTTAAATACATTCTTCGACAGACCATTATCCCTTGCCGGAAAAGTTGTCACAAAGGGTGACCGATATGATCGTCCGGTCAGCCATCTTGTGGATCTGAAACGTCCCGCTGTTTATCTGCCGAATCTGGCTATTCATATGAATCGCGCCATCAACGAAAACGGTGCTCCTATCGACAACCAAAAGCATCTGCTGCCTATCCTCGGCACACTGAATGAATATCTGAACAAAGATACAACTTTCATGGATCTGCTTGCCAAAGAAATCGGTGTGGACGCCAAAGATATTCTTGATTATGATCTTTGCATGTACAATCTTGATCAGCCTGAACTGGTTGGTTTCACAGAAGAATTTATCTCCGCACCAAGACTGGATGATATCACTTCTGTATGCGCTCTGATTCACGGTCTTGTTGAAAGCAAGAACGCTGACCGCGTTAACCTTGTCTGCTTATTCGATAACGAGGAAATCGGAAGTCTCAGCAAACAGGGTGCTGATTCCACACTGCCATCTGTGATCATCGGCAAGATCTGGCAGGCTTTCGGCAAAAATCAGATTGACTGTATGTCCGATATCTCAGACGGCCTGATGCTTTCTGTTGATGTGGCTCACGCCTACCATCCGAATTATCCAGGCACTCAGGATATTACCAACTATCCGATCATGAACGGCGGATTTATTCTGAAAACAGCCAGCAACCAGTCTTATACATGGGATTGTGAGAGCATGGCTTCCCTCATTGCACTGTGCCAGCAGGAAAACATTCCTTATCAGCGCTTTGCAAAACACTCCAACACAAAGGGCGGCGGCACTATCGGTTCCATCATCTCTTCCCATCTGCCAATGCGCACCGCAGATATCGGTGTCGGCCTTCTGGCCATGCACTCAAGCCGGGAAATGATGGGCAAAGACGATCAGATCGGTTTGACGCATTTTGCTAAGGCATTTTTCGAAAACTAAAAATCCAAACTATGAGAAACACGCTCCGCGAGTTTCTCAAGTTATCGCGGCAGTCGCCAAGGTCTCGTGCAAGCACGGACTTTGGCTCGTTGCTCGCGTAAAATAAAAGCTGCCAGCTCTTAAAAACTGGCAGCTTTTTATCGATGTTTTATTTAACTTTTATTTTACGCCGAGGAGGTCGCACAGGGACAATACATAAATCTGTCCTGCATTGACAACGTCTTCGATGTCTACATTTTCGTTTGGTGCATGGATGCCTTCTGTGTTGGATGGGCCATACTGGATGGTTGGTACGCCCTTGAGACGGTATTCTCTTGCGTCGCTGCAAGCCCACTGCCATGCCGGATATACAGTAATACCCCAGATGGCCTCTGCATTCTTCTTGATGGCCTGTACGATGTCTGAGTCATCACGGGTGACATTCGCTTCGCTCTTCCAAAGGAGTTCATATTCAACGCCTTCCACACCGGCAGTCTTAATCATTTCTTTGACTGTGTTCTCAATTTCTTCATGATCCACGCCATAAGGCAGACGACAGTCGATGGTTGCTTCGCAGTAATCCGGAACCATATTAGGACGTGTGCCGCCGGAAATCAGGCCTACATTGGCTGATACATGGTTAATAACATTGCCGATGCCCTTCATATCCAGTTCTTTTTCTGCAACCATCTGTGAATTAGCCAGAGACTGTAAAAGATCTTCCGGATAATGACCTTCAATCTTTGTCAGCATTTCGATATTTGCCAGAACTTTGTTCAGTTTCAGGATAGCATTATCACCCTTGTAATTGCCAAGGCTTCCATGGGCAGACTTGCCGATGGATTTGAAGACAATATGCAGGTTGCCTTTCTGTCCGGATTCGATGGTCCAGTTGGTTGTCGGTTCCGCAATAATGGCTGCATTGGCTCCTTCAGCGTAGCCCTGTTCACAAAGCCATGTTGTTCCATATTCACTGCCGCTCTCCTCATCAGAAACAATATGAAGACGGATATTACCTTTCAAGTCTGCTCCTGAATCTTTCAATACTTTCATAGCAAACAGAAGACCTGCCACACCGGCTTTCATATCAGAAGCGCCGCGGCCAAGGATTCTCTTGTCTGTAATTTCGCCACCAAATGGATCATAATCCCACTGAGAGCGATCGCCGGCAGGGACAACATCCACATGTCCATTCAAAATCACACTGAAGCCGTCATCGCTGCCCATTTTTGCCAGTACATTCGGATGATCAGGATTACAGGAAACTTCTTCATAGCTGATACCTGCATCAGACAGATACTTTTCTACAAAATCAATGACATCTCTCTGTGTTCCTACAGGATTCTCACTCGGGATACGAATCAGATCTGAAGCCAGTTTGACAAGATCATTCCTTCTGCTTTTAGCCAGTTCCCAAACATCATTTCTTGTTACATTGTTCATTGAAATTCATCCTCTTTTCATTTTCTGCAGTTGCTCAAAATCAGATTTTGGAACTGCTGTATTTTACTCATATAAGAAACATGCAACCTGGTGACCATCACCAGCATCCTTTAACTTAGGGATTTCCTTTCTGCACCTATCCATGCAGTTCGGGCATCTGCCCGCTAACGGACATCCAATCTGATCGCCGATCGGGCTTGGAATATCACCTTTTAGGACAATACGTTCTTTTTTGGCAAAAGGTGAAACCGGCGGAATCGCGGACAATAATGCCTTCGTATACGGATGCAGCGGATTCTCATAAATGGCATCCGCTTCACATAATTCTACAATTCTTCCCAGGTACATAATGGCAATTCTGTCACTGACATGTTTGATAACACCCAGGTCATGGGAAATAAAGATATATGTCAGATTGTACTGCTGCTGCAGTCTGTTGAACAGATTCAGCACCTGTGCCTGAATGGATACGTCCAACGCAGAAACCGGCTCATCACAGACAATTACCTTCGGATTCATAGCCAACGCTCTGGCCACATTGATACGCTGTCTTTGACCGCCTGAAAATTCATGAGGGAAACGGTTGACGTGCTGAATATCAAGACCAACCTCTCTCATCAGTTCCAGAACACGTTTTTCACGCTCATTTTTATCGGAAATCAGTTTATGCACGATCAGCGGTTCCTCGATCAATTTGCCGGCTGTCTTTCTCGGATCCAATGAAGAGTAAGGATCCTGGAAAACCATCTGGACATCCTTCTTGGCTTTCTTAAGTTCTGCCCCTTTCAGTGAAAAAAGGTCTTTGCCGTCAAAAGTCACAGAACCGGCGGTTGCCTTGTGCAGCTGGATCAATGTACGACCGAATGTTGATTTACCGCAACCGGATTCGCCGATAACACCCAATGTCTCACCTTCATAAATATCTACAGACACATCGTTTAACGCATGGAGAATCTGAGGTTTACCGCCAAGCTTTTTGCTTTTGATCTCAAATTCCTTGGTCAGATGCTCAATTTTCATCAAAACTTTCTTTTCATTACTCATCCTTTAAGCCCTCTCCTTTCTCCAGTTTATTGGTCAGATTCTGTCTGTGGCAGGCTACAAAGTGTCCCGGTTCTACTTCAACAAGAGGTGGTACAGACTGTGTACAGGCTTCTGTCACATACGGACATCTGTTGTAGAAATTACAGCATTTGCCTGTCAGACGAAGGTCAGGCGGTGTACCTGGAATAGTCTTTAATTCACCCTTGGATTCATCAGACAATTTCGGCATAGAATCCAGGAGTCCCCATGTATATGGATGACGCGGATTGCTGTAAAGTGTCTTTGTATCTGTAAATTCCACTGTATTGCCGGCATACATAACCATGACTTTATCACACATTTCCCACACAACGCCCAGGTTATGTGTAATCAGAAGAATGGCTGTATCCATATCTCTCTGAAGTTCTTTCAGAAGTTCCAAAACCTGTGCCTGAACGGTTACATCCAAAGCCGTCGTCGGCTCATCGGCAATGATCAGTTTTGGTTTACAGCAAACTGCCATGGCAATGATCACACGCTGACACATACCGCCTGAAAGTTCATATGGGTATGAATTCATACGTTTCTCAGGTTCAGGAATCCCAACTTTACTCAATGCCTCAACAGACATTTTCCAGGCTTCATCTTTCGTCACATTCTGATGAGCCATGATCATTTCTGTCATCTGCTTGCCAATCTTGAAAACCGGGTCAAGGGATGTCATCGGATCCTGGAAAATAACAGCAATATCTTTGCCTCTGAAATCATTTAACTCTTTTTTGCTTAATGCCAGAACATCTTTGCCTTCAAATTCAATGGAACCTCCGACAATCTTGCCTGTTCTTGGCGGAAGAAGACGGATAATAGAGCTGGAAGTCACACTCTTACCGGAACCTGACTCACCAACAATACCCATGGTCTCGCCTTTTGCTATATTAAAACTTACACCATCTACCGCCTTCGCAATACCGCTGGCTGTATAAAAGTAAGTCTTTAAATCTTTGACTGTCAATATATTTTCACTCATCGTATCACCTCGATTACTCGTATTGTGCTTTCATTTTACTGAATGCTTTTCGCACCGCTTCCATCTTAGAGGAATCTGAAAGGATATCCACCGCAGTCATAGCCATACCCTTCGCTGCCGCCTCGATGGCTCTGTATCCATCGGAACTTCCTGTTGCTTCCTCAAATTCCGGTGTATGAACCCTGAGTCCCGGTCGAAGCCGGATATAGGCCTGGATGCCCGGAAGTGCATGGGTCACATTCCCCATATCCGTACAGCCAATTCCCTGTTCCTTTAATCTCGGACACAGTTCTTCACCAAGAACTTTGAAATTCTCTGCCAGTGTATCCTCCAGAACAGGATTATTGCGAATATCCTCATAAGATAAATCAATCATCTCATATTCAAAACGCGTTCCCGTAATTGCTGCCACATTCTCACAGATTTTGATGAAGCGATGGAATAATTCCCATTTATATTTCATACTGAATGACCGAATGGTAAACTCCGCAGAACAATGATCCGGTATAAAAATAGCCTGATCGCCGCCGTCACGGATAATGCCAAGAATCTTACCCTTGTCTCCAAGTTCAAGACGCATGGCATTGACAATATTAAACAGTTCAAGAACAGGCGTCAATGCGCTGATTCCCTCTTCCGGCCATGTGGCTGCATGCGCTGTTTTGCCATAATAATGTACGCGGATATCTGTTTTTGAATAGGAAATATCATTGACACATGTATCTGATGAGGCGTGAGTCAGCATCGCAAAATCAAGGCCTTCAAAAGCGCCGTTTTCCAGCATAGTGATCTTGCCTCCGCCGCCTTCCTCTGCAGGTGTCCCGAGAACAGTAATTTTACCGCCTAATGTATCAATCACAGATTTCAGACCAATTCCCGCACCGCAGGCAATGGCACACATCAGATTATGTCCGCAGGCATGTCCCATGCCCGGAAAAGCATCAAATTCACCAACAAACCCTACATTCAGTCCGGGTTTTCCGCTGTCATAAACCGCTTTTACACTTGTCTCAATGCCTCCGACACCTGTTTCTACCTGAAAACCATATTTTCTCAAAAGTTCAGACATGGCTTTGCATGCTTTAAACTCATGAAAACTGTATTCTGGATGATGCCAGAGATAATCTGAAAGTTCTCTCAGATCCGGCATGATTTCTTCTATTCTTTTTTGAACTGTCTGTTTATTTTCCATTTCATTCATCCTTTATTTGTAACTGTTCAGAGCCAAGCAAAATCTCATAAAACAGGCATAAAATGCATGCATTTTTAAGACTGTTTTTGAAATTTTATTTGGCGGATACGCCACACCGACGAAATGCGTCGCATTTTGGAGGTTGGCTCTGAATAGATATCTTTATTCAAACTGAGGATCTGCGAAGACCTTCGCAGCACAATTACTGTTTCATCTTAGGATCCAGCACGTCGCGGATACCATCACCGAAAAGGTTAAAGCCAAGTACAGTGATCAAGA
This sequence comes from Coprococcus intestinalis, assembly GCF_023656595.1. Taxonomy (NCBI): domain Bacteria; kingdom Bacillati; phylum Bacillota; class Clostridia; order Lachnospirales; family Lachnospiraceae; genus Coprococcus; species Coprococcus intestinalis. The sequence goes on from NZ_JAMOKJ010000009.1 coordinate 79,196, forward strand.
TAAATGCACCGGAGATTGTTGCCACAAACGGTGCGGTTGTCAAACTGCTTTTGCCTTCACGAAGAATACTTCCCCATGAAGCTGTCGGTGCAGCAATACCAAGGCCGAGGAAACTTAAGGCTGCCTCAGAAATAATGGCACTGGCTACATTCAATGTTGCATATACAATAATCGGAGAAATAGCATTCGGAAGAATATGTGTAAACAGCAGTCTTGTGTTGGAAACACCGATCACACGACAGGCATTGCAGTATTCTTCATTTTTAACAATATGTACTTCACCACGAACCACACGGGCAAAGCTTGGAATATTACCGATACCGATGGCAATGATAACATTGATCAGTCCCTGTCCGAGTACTGTCATCAGAATAATGGATAACAGTACAAATGGGAAGGAGAGAAAACCATCCATGATTCGCATGATCACAGAGTCTACAATACCGCCCATGAAACCTGCGATCAGGCCAAGCAGCACACCAATGATACCGCCAACGAATGTACCTCCTGCAGCAACAATCAGCGAAACTCTGGCACCGTAAATCACACGGGACAGAAGATCACGTCCGAACTGGTCTGTTCCGAAAATATGACCTTCTGAAAAAGGTTTCAGAAATGCATCCAGTGGATGAATTTCATCCGGATCATAAGGTGCAAGGACAGGTGCAAAAACGGCGATGAAAACCATGACAACAACAATCACAAGACCGATCATGGCTGTTTTGTTTCGTTTTAATTTGTTCCAGACATTATTGGCACGACGTTCTGTTTTGAGCATTTCTGCCTGAGCATCCAGGCCGAGTGCATCCGCGGATGTCGTTTTTGTTGTATCTGCCATTTAATTACCCCCTTTCGAATCATAGCTGACGCGTGGATTAATAATCATATAAACCACGTCTACCAGTAAATTGACAACGACAAAGACAACGGCAATAAAAAGGACCGTTCCCTGAATCAGCATATAATCTCGGTTATCGATGGCGGATACGATCATCGTACCCATACCAGGCCATGAAAAGATACTCTCTGTCAAAATGGCACCTGTAAAAGCGCTGGCCAACTGAAGACCAAGAACTGTGACAATTGGAGGCAATGCATTTTTTAATGCATGCTTCCAGATAATGCTGCTCTCTTTGATACCACGGGCACGAAGTGCTTTGATGGAATCACTATGTATAACCTCCAGCATACTGGAGCGGGTTATTCTGGCGAATGTTGCGGTAGGGATTGTTGCCAGACAGAAACATGGCAGTACCATATGGGAGATCACATCTCCGATACCTTTGCTCATAGAGCCCATGCCCAGGGCAGGCAGCCATCCAAGCTGTACTGAAAACAGGTTGACAAGCATCAGGCCCAGCCAGAAAATCGGCATGGACACACCAACCAGTGCAAGAATCATAAAAATATAATCTAAAATCGAATACTGTTTTATCGCGGATAAAACACCAATGCCAACACCAATAAAAATAGCAATGACCAAACTGGTCAGAGTAATGACCAGCGTATTTGGAATTCTTTCTGCAATCAGGCTTGTAACCGGACGATTATAGACATAAGATGTACCAAAATCTCCATGCAGAATACCAATCATATAATCTGCATACTGTTCAAGCTTGCTCTTATTTAATCCAAGCTTAATCTCCATCTCGGCAATATCCTGGGCAGAAGCCTGCGGACCGAGGATTGTACGTGCCGGATTACCCGGAATCATTCGTGTCAAAACGAAAGTAATCGTAATAACAATGAGGAGTGTTGGAATACTTTGTAAAATACGTTTGAGAATTGTTTTTAACACTTACTTAATACACCACCATTTCATTTCAGCTGTCCGCAATCCACTGCGGACTTCTTAAAAAGAGAGGCGCGAACTCGCCGCGCCCCGCTTTCAAACACTCATTAATATTAGTCTGTTACCCATACATTGTTTTCTGTTGTAACAAATTTGACTGTATTATCTGCTCTCTCAATAAAATCATGAACACGGCCGTTAACACCGTAGATAACGTTTTCATTTGCATAGAAGAGACCTGGAAGATCATCTACGATCAGAGCAAGCGCCTGTTTATAGTAATCTGCACGATCAGCCTGATCTGTTGCTTCCAGCGCTTTCTGAAGTAATTCATCAACCTGTGGGTTGGAGTAATGCTGACCATTACCGATACCGCCAAACTCATCTGTTGAGAAGAGTTTGTTCAGGAAGAAGTATGGATCCGGATACCATGTCCAGGACATACCATAGACATCTGCATTATTTGACATTGCAACTTCTGAGAATGTGCCCCATTCAGATGCATGAATGTTTAAAGTAACGCCAACCTGTGCCCAGTAAGCCTGAAGAAGGACAGCCATGTTCTGTCTTGCTTCTGTATCACTGATGTAAAGATCAAGTGTCAGGCCGTCACCGTAACCAGCTTCTGCAAGAAGGGCTTTGGCATCTTCTGGATCATAACCTGGAACTTTGCTTTCAAGAGAAGCATCGTAACCCCATGAGCCCGGAGGCAGTGGAAGGCTTGCTTTCTGTGCTTCGCCGTATTTATACAGGGAAGCAACCATTTCCTCTACATTGACTGCTTCAATCAGCGCTTTTCTGACTTTGATATCAGCTGTAGGTCCCTGTTCCATGTTGAAGTAAATGTATGCAACATGAAGTCCCGGTGTCTCAAGCAGAGTCAGATCTGCATTATCCTTAACTTTCTGAACAGATTCACCCTTCAGATCCATGGCGACATCAAGCTCACCTGTCTGAAGTGCATTGGCTGCCTGTGTAGAGTCTGTGATAACCTTGAAAATAACTTCATCAAGATTTGGCTCTGCCAACCAGTAATCAGCGTTCTTCTTCAGAACTGCCTGCTGGTCAAGCTGAAAAGATTCCAGAGAGAAAGGACCTGTACCAACTAAATGGCTGCCAAAGTCATCGCCCCAGCCTTCAACTTCTTCCTTAGGAACGATTGCGTTGCCCGCATCTGTTAATGCTGTCAGGAAAGAAGAGTTCGCTGTTTTCAGTGTACATGTCACTTCATAATCGCCTGTTGCTTCTGCTTTGTCAAGCATGGACAGACGGTTGCTGTCTGAAAGTTCACCTGAACGGTTCAGTGAGTAAGCAACATCTTCCGCTGTCATCTCACGGCCATCCTGATACTTTCCTTTCTGGAACTTAACACCCTGACGGATATTGAATACATATGTCATACCATCATCAGAAACTGTCCAGTCTGTTGCCAGAGAAGGTACATACTCAGATAAATCCTTGTTGTACTCGACCAGAGTATCACAGACATTTTTGATAATCTGGCTTTCATAAACACCGCTGTAGTGGATTGGATCCAGTTTACTTGGTGAAGCGGATAAGGAAATTGTCAGTGTACCACCTTTGACTGGATCTCCTTCTGCTTCTGTCTCGCCGGATGCTGTTGTCTCTGCTGCAGCTGAAGAACTGTTTGCTGCTGTACCTTCTGTTTCTTTAGAACCAGAATTACCGCAGGCTGCAAGAGAAACGCACATGGATGCAACAAGTGCAAGTGCTAAAATTCTTTTTTTCATCTCTTTTCCTCCTCGTGAAAAAATTATAACTACTGGTGTTCCTCCAGCCATCTCATGGCACATTCTGTATACACAGCAGCCATTCTGTGGATTGCTTCTTCATTAAAAGTAACCCTGCAATCGTGAACACCATAATTATAGCCTTCTTCCGTGCTTCCCGTACCAAACCAGTACAGGACAGATGGAACCTTAACGGAAAGTGCCGAAAAATCTTCGGACCCCGTCATTCGCTCGATCGGCTGTGCCGTACTTTCACCGAGCAGATCATCAATATAACGGATGGTATCCGTTAAAAGCTGATCATCATTATACATTGGCGGAATACCATCTCCAATGAAATCAATTTCACATTCCGCACGGAATGTCTTACATACACCTTCGCAGATATCAATCAGTCTCTGTCTGGCAAAAGCCTTGACATCCATGTTCATTGTCCGGATTGTTCCCTGCAGAACTGCCTCAGCCGGCATAATATTGGCTGCCGTTCCTGCATGCATAGAACAAATCGTCAGGACAATCAGTTCATTTGGATTGATCTCTCTGCTGTTGATGGTCTGAAGGGCCAGCTGTATATGACAGGCCACATTGATGGGATCTACATTTCTGTGAGGTGCTGCACCGTGTCCGCCGATACCTTTGACCTTAATTGTAAAGACATCACTGGAACCGCAGCCTGTTCCTCTTGTATAGCCGGCCTTGCCAAGGCTGTCATGCAGCACATGGATTGCCATAGCCGCATCCACATGAGGATTCTCCAGAATACCAGCCGCAATCATGTCATTGGCTCCATCCATGATCTCCTCCGCCGGCTGAAACATCAGCTTCACCTGCCCCTTCAACTCACTTTCATGGGCTTTCAGAAGTTTGGCCGCCCCAAGAAGGGCAGATGTATGAAAATCATGTCCGCAGGCATGCATTTTCCCATTGATAGAACAAAACGGCAATCCTGTCTCTTCCTTCATCGGAAGTGCATCCATATCGCCGCGAATCAAAAAAGTCTTCCCGCCATCAGGGCCGATCACTGCACTGATACCTGCTTTTCCGACCGCCTTTGGTGCATATCCATATTCTCTTAATTGCTGCATCACATACGCTGTTGTCTCCGGAAGATCAAATCCAAGCTCCGGATTCTGATGGAGATGTCTGCGATGTGCGATCAGCTCGTTCTCAATCGCTTTCGCTTCACTTACGATTGAACTCTGCATAGCTTTCAACTCCTTACATCATATATCCATAATGATATATCCACAATGGACATTTGTCTGCACAAGACGTATTATACTATTGTATTTTCAATTCTGCAAGTCCTTTTGCATTTTTATTCAAAAAATTTATTCATTCGTCACTTTAATCTGTTAAAAGAGAGGATTTCCTTTCAAATTCTATTGACCCATATCACATTTTGCTATAAACTGAATGTAATGTGCAAATATGCCATATATCATTTTATATCTAAGGAGGCAATTAACCATGTTATTAAGACAGGTTATCGAACTGTTTGATCTGCTTGACACTCCTGCTGCCAACGGCACAACAGTCACAGATCTTTTTAAGGAAAGAGGTAACGTAGAAGTTACTGTAGAAAATGTCAAAGGTGATGAAGGCGACACAGATTGTGTAACAATTCTCATTAAAGGCAGCGAAGGAAAATCTGTCGGTGGCTCTGCTCCGACACTCGGAATCATTGGACGTCTTGGCGGACTTGGTGCAAGACCCGAAGTGACAGGTTTCGTTTCTGATGGCGATGGTGCATTAGCTGCACTGGCTGCCGGTCTTAAACTGACAGAAATGAACACCAAAGGTGACATTATGAAAGGTGATGTCATCATCGCAACCCATATCTGCCCGGATGCACCAACTCAGGAACATTTTCCTGTACCATTCATGGGTTCACCAATCGACATGACAACAAACAATGAGAAAGAAGTTCTTCCGGATATGGATGCCATTCTTTCTATTGATACAACAAAAGGAAACCGTGTCATCAATTTAAACGGTTTCGCACTTTCTCCGACCATCAAAGAAGGCTATATTCTTGAAGTCAGCAATGACCTGATGGACGTTATGACACGTGTCACAGGCAAGCTGCCTGCTATTTTCCCTGTTGCACAGCAGGATATCACCCCTTACGGCAATGATCTGCACCATCTGAACAGTATTCTTCAGCCTGCGACTTCAACAAATGCCCCTGTTGTAGGTGTTGCCATTACAACAGAACAGCCAGTCGCCGGCTGCGCTACAGGTGCATGCCATTTTGAAGATGTTGAATCCGCTGCAAGATTTGCTGTCGAAGTTGCCAAAGGTTATGGCGACGGCATCATTTCTTTCTATGATCAGAAAGAATACGATCATCTGATTGAATTATACGGACCAATGAACGTATTCCAGACTTTCGGCAAGGATAAATAAAAGGACTGATTACATGAAACAGATCAAAATCGGTGCAATTACCATCGGACAGGCACCCCGCACGGATATCACCAGAGATATCCTGCCGCTGCTGCCGGATTACATGACATTGACAGAATATGGTGCTTTAGATGATATGACCTATGAAGAAGTCATGTCACAGTTTGCTCCATCTGAAGATGATGAAGTGCTGGTCTCTCGCATGCGTGATGGCAGGCAGGCCAAATTTACAGAACGTTTTATCCGTCCCCTTGTCCAGCAGAAGATTGATCAGGCAGAGGCAGAAGGCGTATCAGCGATTATCCTGTTCTGTACCGGCGTTTTTCCGGAATTCAGACACCAGGTGCTTTTCATCGAACCTCAGCCGCTTTTCCATGCTATTGCTGCTAAACTGGCGGGCAATCAAAAAATCGGCATCCTTGTCCCGGAACCGGATCAGGTGGAACAGGCTTATCATACCTGGGGCAAAAGCGGCATCTCTATAGAAGCCACCTCTGCCTCTCCGTATCTGGAATTTGACAAAATCGTAGAAGCAGCTTCTTTCTTTAAGGACAAGGATCTGGCTTTTATCTGTACCGACTGTATGGGATTTACCATGGAGATGAAGCACCGTATCCAGGAGATCACCGGACTTCCGGTTCTTCTTCCAAGGACACTGGTTGTTCGTATCCTTTGCGAAATGTTCTCATAATATTGAATATTACATATTGAAGGATACAAAAAAGAAATCCGTTCCGGTTTGTTTTTACCGGAGCGGATTTCTTCTTATATTTATACTTTATTATAGTGCCGTGCTAATTTGTTACTCATTTACTACATTATCGAATTATCCGTTTATCATTGTAGTGCATAAAAATTCGATCAATTTGTAAAAATATACATTTACTTTATTTTGCAAGGAGTTTCAGAATTTCGTTGCTTCTTGCAACGAATTTCGTCATGGCTTCTGCACTTAATGGGCAGTGGCTTAATAATGCCAGATCATAAATCTGCTGACAGAACATATTGACATGCTCGCCTTCCGGATTGTTCAGTACATACTGTACCAGTGCATTATTCGCATTCAGTACAAGGGTCTGGCCTTCTGTGCCCATCTGACCCTGACTCATGCCGTACATCTTCATCATATCCTGCATACGACGCATATCCTCGGATAATGTAATCATGGCTGATGTGTCTGCATTCTTCAGTTTCTCAACCTTCACATCCAGTTCTTCTACACCAAGAGCTTTCTTGAAGATATCTGTCAGCTTTGTCTGATCCTCTTCAAGAACCTTCTTGTCATCTTCACTGGCTGCTTCTTTGAATACGTCCGCCAGATCTGTATCAATACGTCTGAACTTCACATTCTTGTCCTTCATTGCCTCTTCAAGACGGCTGATGAATGGCTGATCGATTGGATTCTTCAGGATAACCGCATTCAGTCCCTGTTCCCTGAACATGTTGATATACTGTGACTGCTGCAGTTCATCAGTGACATAGAATACCTGATTCTCATGTTTATCCTTAGCAGCCTCAAGATATTCATCCAGTGAAATATACTTGCCATCAAGATCCTTGTAAATGATGTAATCCTTCATCTTCTCGTTGAACTTGTCATCCTTGATGCAGCCGAACTTGATGAATGGATTAATATCATCCCAATACTTCTCATAGCTTTCTCTATCTGTCTTGCACATACCGGAGAGCTTGTCTGCGACCTTCTTCGTAATATAATCAGAAATCTTCTTAACAAAACCATCATTCTGCAGTGCAGATCTTGAAACGTTCAAAGGCAGATCCGGACAATCGATGACACCCTTTAAGAGCATCAGGAATTCAGGAATAACCTCCTTGATATTATCTGCGATAAATACCTGATTGTTGTACAGTTTAATTGTACCTTCAATGGATTCATATTCCATGTTAATCTTAGGGAAGTACAAAATACCCTTCAGGTTAAACGGATAATCCATATTCAGATGGATCCAGAATAAAGGTTCCTTATAATCATGGAAAACACTTCTGTAAAATTCCTTGTATTCTTCATCTGTACAGTCATTCGGATGCTTTGTCCACAATGGATGGATATCATTCATCAGGGAAGGACGCTTATTGATCTTGTATCTTTCCTTACGAGGCGATACAACAACGGTTTCTTTCTCGCCGTTCTCATTCTCCTTCTCTTCTGTCTTCTCATCTTCGACAATTGTCTCTGCGATGACATCGTCCTCACGAAGTTCATCCTTCTCGATGGTCTGATATTCCTGTTCGCCGCCTTCTTTGCTGAGGTAGATCTCAACAGGCATGAAAGAACAGTACTTTGTAATGACCTCACGGGCACGATATTCATTGGAGAATTCATAGCTGTCTTCATTCAGATACAATGTAATCTCTGTACCTCTTGTTGTTCTGCTGCCCTTGCTCATGCTATATTCACTGTCACCGTCACATTCCCAGAATACCGGTTCTGCGCCTTCCTGATAGGACAGTGTATCAATTGTAACCTTATCTGCAACCATAAATGCAGAATAGAAACCAAGACCAAAATGACCGATGATCTGATCTTCATTTGTCTTGTCCTTGTACTTCTCAAGGAAATCTGTCGCACCGGAGAAAGCAATCTGTGTAATATACTCTTTCACTTCATCTGCTGTCATACCGATACCATTATCGATAAACTTCAATGTCTTCTCTTCCGGATTCACAATGACATCCACACGGAACTTCTCACCTTCCTGAAGCTGGTACTCACCCATCACTTCAAGCTTCTGTACCTTTGTCACTGCATCACAGCCATTGGAGATTAACTCTCTGAAAAATATATCATGGTCTGAATACAGCCATTTCTTAATAATTGGGAACAAATTCTCACTGTTAATCGATAAATTGCCCTGTTCCTGTTTAACTTCTGACATATTCAACACTCCTGTTCTATACAATAATATAATAAAATGCCAACTATTGGCAGTCATCAGCGTCTTCTGCTAACAAGTATTGTAATACCTTTATTTCTAAATGTCAAGAAAAAATTAGCACTCATTTTTAACGAGTGCTAATATAAAAAAACCTCCCGGAGCATATAATTTCTCTGTTGGCAGAAATCAGTCTGTCAGCACCGTCCTTCATATAGTGAGATCCATCAGGTCAGTTCCGCACTACCGATGGCTTTATAAAATATTCTATAAAAGAAAAGGTTCTGATAGATATCTCACATCAATATCTATCAGAACCTTTTTCTTTTACTATTCGATTGATTATTTTGTATGCTTATTTTGAATCATATAATTATTTAGAAAAAACAATCTCCAACTCCTGCTTCATATCCTCTGTCGCTGGAACGCCCATCAGTTTGCACACCAGCGGTGCCACATTCAGCTGTGAAATATAATTTTCCTCAAAACGTCCATTCTCCACTTTATCGCTGAAAATATAGAGTGCAACCTCTCTCTGGGCATGTTCCGTCCCCACATGAATACCAAGGTTGTTCATTCCGTGGTCTGCTGTCACCACTACTTGGTATCCTTTCTCCAACCATTCCGGCATTCTTGCTGCTATAAGATGTCCCACAGCAGCCACCGCATTGGCATATTCAGCACTGTCTGCCCCTTTCATGTGACCCCATTCATCCACCGCCATAGTGTGATACAGCATAAAATCCGGGTCGAAAGTTTTGCGCAGGCATTCTCCCTCGGCAAAGACGTGGGAATCTGGATAGTTATCATCCCAGTAGTACATACCGTACTGAATGGAGCCCTCAGCATCCAACTGCACCCTGTCTCTGTCTGATACATACGGTGCCCTGCTGTAAAGTTCACTCATCCATGAGTAAGAAATCGCAGCTGTTCTGCCGCCTGCCTTGCGGCACAATGAAAAGACGCTGTCATAAGGCAGTACTCCGCCCACCTCATTACAGGTCACACCGTGCTTGCATACAGGAAGCCCGGTAAAAAGGGTGGCATACATCGGCTTTGAAAGTGACGGCAGTTCACCCAACACTTTATATTTCGCACCTTTATTATAATCAATCATATGTTCAAGATATCCCAGATACTTGCTGGCCGCTTCGTACTGACAGGCATCCAGCAACACAAAGATTGTTTTATCCATTGTATTTTCCTCCAACATTTCTACACTTTTTCCACTGTAATCCCATTCTGCTTCATAAACTGCGCCGCAGTGTCATCCCAGACATGTTCCAGTGTCTTATCCATAACAAAAGTTTTATAAGAAAGCCCCGTGACGCAAATCAGCTTCTTGTCCTGATAGCGAATATTCAGATACAGTCCGGATAGCTGTTCCTTCAAATGTTCCAAATGATATTTGCCAAGGAGCCAGTCTGTATTGTGATCAGACAGCTGCAGAACAAATTTGAATGAAACAGGCAGTTTCTTCCCCTTCATCAGCAAAAAAGCCACCGGCTTAATCTCCGACCAAAGACTCCATTTTCTATCCTGAAGAAGCTCTGTTTCATCACTGCTATAGTAATCCTCGTTTAATTCCCCGTCAATGGTAAAAGCAGCAAATGTGGATACTTCTCCCTCGAGAACGTAAAACTGGTCAAAAACATTCTGAATCAGTAATTTTCTTGTAAAATCCCCGATATCTGTGATTGCAAACGTAATCAAGTCTTCTCCCCCATACTCAAACCGGCAGCACCATGCTTTTACACATAATGCTGCCACTAATAACATCTTTAATTAAATTATACGTAACTGTTCAGAGCTAACCTCCAAAATGCTACGCATTTCGTCGGTGTGGCGTATCCGCCAAATAAAATTTCAAAAACAGTCTTAAAAATGCAAGCATTTTATACCTGTTTTTGAAATTTTGCTTGGCTCTGAACAATTACAAATTATACGTTAATTTCAGCCTTGACACCCAATAATTCTTTGTTCGCATCCAAAATCGGCTGAATCACTTCTTCGACAAATTCCTCAACCTGCTGAGGTGCACGGCCGACAAAGTTCTCTGGCTTCATAATTGCTTTCAGCTGATCCATTGTCATACCGAAGGAAGGATCCGCTGCAATACGCTCCAGAAGGTCATTCGGCTTGCCTTCTTCCTTGACAACACGGCCTGCTGCCATAGAATGCTGACGAATCTTCTCGTGCAGTTCCTGTCTGTCACCGCCGGCTTTCACCGCATCCATCATGATATTCTCAGTTGCCATAAATGGCAGTTCATTCATCAGATGCTGTTCAATAACCTTCGGATAAACAACCAGACCATCGACAACATTCAGATATAAATCCAAAATACCATCAATGGCAAGAAATGCTTCCGGCACACTGAGACGTTTATTAGCTGAATCATCCAGAGTTCTCTCAAACCACTGTGTTGCCGCTGTAATTGCAGGATTCAGAACATCTACCATCACGTATCTTGAAAGAGAAGCAATACGCTCACTTCTCATTGGATTTCTCTTATAAGCCATCGCCGATGAACCGATCTGATGCTTTTCAAATGGTTCTTCAATTTCCTTCAGATGCTGAAGAAGACGAATATCGTTGGAAAACTTGTGCGCACTCTGAGCAATTCCGCTGAGAACATTCAACACACGTGTATCCAGCTTACGGGAATATGTCTGTCCGGAAACAGGAAAACATGCTTCAAATCCCATCTTCTGGGCAATCCTCTTATCAGCCTCTTTGCATTTCTCATGGTCGCCGTCAAAAAGCTCCAGGAAACTTGCCTGTGTACCTGTTGTACCTTTGGAACCAAGAAGCTTCAACTGAGAAATAATATAATTCACATCATCCAGATCCATGATCAGTTCATTGAGCCAAAGTGCTGCTCTCTTGCCGACAGTTGTCGGCTGAGCCGGCTGGAAATGTGTGAAAGCCAGTGTCGGCATATTTCTGTACTTCATAGCAAAATCTTTCAATTCTGCAATAACATTGATCAGTTTCTTTCTGACAATGTAAAGCGCTTCACGCATAATGATCACATCTGTATTATCGCCAACATAACAGGATGTCGCACCCAGATGGATAATCCCCTTTGCCTTCGGGCACTGCTGTCCGTAAGCATAAACATGAGACATGACATCATGACGAACCTCTTTCTCACGCTTCTTGGCTACATCATAATTAATATCATCCTTAGCAGCTTTCAGCTCCGCAATTTGCTCATCTGTAATGTCAAGACCGAGTTCCTGCTCTGTTTCAGCCAGAGCGATCCAAAGTCTTCTCCATGTCTTAAACTTCATCTCCGGTGAAAAAACATACTGCATTTCTTTGCTGGCATAACGCTCTGAAAGGGGGCTCTGATAAATCTCGTGATTCATAATTTTTCTCCTTTTATTTGACGGGATTGTGAAACTTCAGGTTTATCGGAAAGATATAAAAATCGACAGGTCATAGCAGGCACGCTCGCGCTGCCCAACGTTGGCAGTGGTACATAAGGCGCTACAAAACAGCGCCTAAGTACCAGCCACGCTGGAAGCACCTGCTTATGACCTGTCGATTTTTATATCTTCTTTCCGGGATGTATCAAGTTTCACAATCCCTGTTAATCTCATCGCATAATTGATTAAAAGAAAACAAATCCCCGACTCACTTCAACCTAAGTGTTGAAAAGCTTCTTCTGTCTTCTTCTTACATCGCTCATTATAGCATTTTTTTATTTCTAACGCTACTATATTTTTGCAGAAGTATGATATCTGCTTTGTCCGGGATTCTTCGATTCCCGGCAGAAGTTTAAAATCTTCTGAACTGATTTTTCTTACAGCCTGCGATCAAATACTTCAAATATAGAATTAAAACGAGCAATACAGTACAGGTGCTTATAATGCGGCTGGTTCTCAGGTGGTGTTTTTTACCGCCTTATGTACCACTGCCAGCATTATCGCAGTGCAAACGTGCCTGTGCTGCATTGCTCATTTTTAATTTACGCGAGCAACGAGCCAAAGTCCGTGCTTGCACGAGACCTTGGCGTTGCTAAGCGCCAGTGGCGCTTGTTTAGCAACGACCGAAACGGAGTGTAGAGGCCGCGATAACTTGAGAAACTCGCGGAGCGTGTTTCTCACAGTTCTATAATGACACGCTTCATCCGCAGGCTTCTTGAACTTTTCAGTTCAGAAGCTTTTAAACTTCCATGTCTCCGCGGATGTCTCTCGTCGGAGGGTCTACAGGATAGTTTCCTGTGAAACAGGCGTCGCAATATTCAAGGTCTTTGACCATTTCATTCATTCTGTCGCAGTCCAGATAACCCAGAGAGTCCGCACCGAGAAGCTGTCTGATTTCATCGATGGTATGATGATTGGCTATCAGCTGATCACCGCTTGGAATATCCGTTCCGAAATAACAAGGGAACTTAAACGGCGGTGAACTGATGCGTACATGAACTTCTGTTGCCCCTGCATTTCTCAGCATGGTGACGATATTCGCACTGGTAGTGCCACGGACAATAGAATCATCCACCATGATGATCCGTTTGCCTTTAACGTTCTCTTTCAGAACATTTAATTTAATCTTGACACTCTGCTCACGCATACTCTGTTTCGGCTTGATGAATGTACGGCCGACATAAGTATTCTTAACAAAAGCCTGCCCATACGGAATGCCAGACTCCAGAGAATAGCCCATGGCTGCGGCATTACCGGATTCCGGTACACCCACAACCATATCTGCTTCTACAGGATGGCTCTGAGCCAGAATTCTGCCTGCCATGATTCTGGAAGCGAAAACAGACACATCGTCAATGACACTGTCCGGTCTTGCGAAATAAATATATTCAAAAATACATCTGGCCGGTTTCACCATATTGCAATACTGACGATTGGATTTCACACCATCCTCAGTAATCGTGATAATCTCACCCGGTTCCAGATCCCTGATAAATTCAGCACCAACGGTATCAAGAGCGCAGGTTTCAGAAGCCACCACATAAGTATCATCTCTCTTGCCCAGACAAAGCGGCTTGAAGCCAAAAGGATCTCTGGCAGCCGTAATCTTTCTCGGACTCATAACAAGCAGAGAATAGGCACCTTTGATATACTGCATGGCTTTTGCCACGGCCTCCTCAACAGAACGACTTGTCACACGCTCTTTGGCTACCAGATAGGCAATAACCTCTGAATCAATGGTTGTCTGGAAAATGGCACCGTTTTTCTCAAGTTCTTCTCTCAGATCAACGGCATTGACCAGATTGCCGTTATGTACAATGGCCAATGTACCTTTGATGTACTTTGTTACCAAAGGCTGTGCATTGGCACGCACACTGCTGCCCGCTGTCGAATAACGCACATGGCCGACAGCAATATCACCATGAAGCTTGTCCAGATTCTCCGGTGTAAAAACTTCACTGACAAGTCCCATGTCTTTATAATATCGGATATCACGATTCTCACTGACTGCGATGCCACAACTTTCCTGTCCGCGATGCTGCAGAGAAAAAAGACCGTAATATACCCAATTGGCGATATCTTCACCCTTCAGATTGTAAGCGCCAAAGACGCCGCACTCCTCATGAAGTTCATCTTTTATATCTGTGCCGCATTCACTGCGGCCTTTATTCTGAAGCTGCTTTTCCACAATATCCTCCTGATCCACTGACTTACGCCAGACCGATTCTTCTGTAAATCTCCTCATAAGCTTCCTCTACATGTCCGAGGTCTCTTCTGAAACGGTCTTTGTCAAGCTTCTCATGTGTCTCACTGTCCCAGAATCGACATGTATCCGGTGAAATTTCATCAGCAAGGATAATCTGACCTTTGTAACGACCAAATTCTACTTTGAAATCAATCAGATCTACTTTGATGCTCTTAAAATAATCTACCAGGATTTCATTGATCTTAAAAACAAGTTCTGTAATCTTGTCAATTTCTTCTCTTGTAGCTGCACCAATGGCAACAGCATAATAATCATTGATCATTGGATCGCCCAGTTCATCATTCTTATAGGAAAATTCAAGTGTCGGGCTTAACAGTCTGAAGCCTTCTTCAATACCAAGTTTCTTGGAAAAACTGCCTGCTGCTACATTTCTTACAATAACTTCAAGCGGAACGATTTCAACCTTCTTCACTGCTGTCTCTCTGTCACTAAGTTCTTCAATAAAATGAGTCGGAATCCCCTTCTCTTCCAGCATCTTGAAAATATGATTCGTCATGCGGTTATTCACAACACCTTTGCCTACAATCGTACCCTTCTTTACACCATTAAATGCTGTTGCGTCATCTTTGTAGTCCACGATTAAAACATCCGGATTCTCTGTTGTATAAACCTTCTTTGCTTTACCTTCGTATAACAATTCTTTCTTTTCCATGATTGCCTCCATCTTCCGCTTTACTTATTCATAAAATTAATAGAAACATTTATAAAAGCCACTTATAAATAGTGCTTATAGATGTCCATAAGTAATCTCAAGAGTTTCCGTCATTATTCGACGTATTTTCTCTGTTCGCCCCTATTTTAACGCATATAGATTGTTTAATCAATAGGATTTTAACAATTAAGTTTAAAAAAAATGCCATATTTTCCCACGAAAATCGGCATTTTTTCTTTTTATAAGTTTTATTAATAAAACAATAATTCATGTACTTATGAAGCCGCTCTTATTTGATGCTCCTGTTTGCACCAATAAAAGAACCTTCGGCAGAGATTTTTATTCTTTTCGGTTATAGTACTCATACTGTTCCGGATGGTTGCGCAATGCTTCTTTCTCCCGATCCTCTTTGCTCATATACTGAACAAAAATACTCTCCAGGATCAGACTATCCACCAGGGCTGCCACAGCAGGGATAAAGACAATCCCAAGCCCAAACAGGTAACAGCCCAGCACTGCCGCCGCCAGAACAACAACCAGCAGCAGTGTTTTCGGCAAGTGCCGGATGGCCATCAGCACACTGTTTGTCAAAATATGTCGTACATCCTGGGTAAAACGTGCAATATAGGCCAATGCATAAACCATCACCGCCGATACCATGCAGATACCAACAATGAAAACAAACTGCAGTGTCTGTGAAACAGCTGTTCCGAAAGCGCCCATCACCCGGATATCCACAAGCAGAATCCCCATCATCACCAGATAAATCAGCCATACTGCCGTGGACTGCTTGAGATTGGATTTAAAACTCTGCCAGAACTCCCTGAATATATAACTGCGTCCATGACGGATCACCTTCGTCACCGTATAATACAGTGCCGTCGATGATGCGCCAATGGTAATGATCGGTATTGAAAACAATATCCATAAGACACTGACATAGATAATGTTGATAATATATGCCATTCCTTCAAACAACGGTCCATCCGTTGAAAAAAAATTCCCCATTGATACATTCTACCTCTTTATCATTTTTACTGATTCAAAATTTCTGCCAGTATCTTATTCACCGTTCCAGGGTCAGCTTTGCCTTTCATAGCTTTCATGGTCTGACCCACAAGGAAACCGATAGCTTTCTTCTTGCCTGCATGATAGTCTGCCACAGACTGCGGATTAGCTGCAACAATTCCTTCAATAACGCCTTTTAAGGCACCGTCATCAGCTTCAATCTTCAGACCGTTTGCCTCAACATAAGCTTCAGGATCCACATTCTCTGCAAAAACCTTTTCAAAAACATCTCTGGCTGTCGGTCGATTGATAGTGCCTGCATCAATCAGTTCGATCAATTTTGCAAGATGATCCGGTGAGAATTTCAGATCTGCCGCATCCATTTCATGTACTTTAAGCAAACGCATGGTATCCACAATCAACCAGTTTGAAACTTCCTTCGGCTTTTTACAGATAGCAGCAGCCGCTTCGAAAATATCGGCCATTTTCCTGGATTCCGTCAAAATGGCTGCGTCGTGTTCTGTCAGGCCATATTCTTCTACATAACGAGCCAGCTTGGCATCACGCATTTCCGGCTGAGCCGCTTTCACCCTTTCAAGCCAGGCATCGCTGATGGATACAGGTGGAAGATCCGGAT
Source organism: Coprococcus intestinalis (assembly GCF_023656595.1). Classification (NCBI taxonomy): domain Bacteria; kingdom Bacillati; phylum Bacillota; class Clostridia; order Lachnospirales; family Lachnospiraceae; genus Coprococcus; species Coprococcus intestinalis. The sequence continues at coordinate 96,039 of NZ_JAMOKJ010000009.1, forward strand.
CCGGGAAGTATCTGTAATCCTGTGCATCCTCTTTGGAACGCATGGCATAGCTGGCACATTTATTGTCATCCCATCTTCTTGTCTCCTGCGTGACGGATTTTCCGTCCTCCAGAAGCTCGATCTGACGGTTCATCTCCCCTTCAATGGCCCGGGCAATAGCCTTGAAAGAGTTCATATTCTTCATCTCTGTTCGTGTGCCCAGTTTGTCACTGCCTGCCTCACGAACGGACAGGTTGATATCTGCACGCAGGGAACCTTCCTGCATCTTACAATCAGAAACCCCCAGATACTGCAAAATCATCCTCAGCTTTTCCAGGTAAGCAATCACCTCGTCCGCACTGCGCATATCCGGTTCACTGACAATTTCGATCAGCGGCACACCGCATCGGTTATAATCAACAATGGTGCAGTCTTCCCACTCATCATGAATCAGTTTTCCTGCATCCTCTTCCATGTGAATCTCATGAATGCCGATGCTCTTCTTCACACCATCCACTTCAATGTCCACATGACCATTTCGGCAGATTGGCAGATAAAGCTGTGAAATCTGGTAAGCCTTCGGAAGATCCGGATAAAAATAATTCTTTCTGTCGAACTTGCAGTACTGTGTAATATCACAATTTAAAGCCACACCGGCTGAGAGCGCATACGCTACAACCTGTTTATTCAAAACAGGCAAAGTACCTGGCATACCTGCGCAGACAGGGCAGACATGGGTATTCGGTTCGCCGCCGAATTCTGTCGTACAACCGCAGAAAATCTTTGTTTTTGTGGCCAGTTCACAGTGAACTTCAAGACCAATGACTGTTTCATATTCTCTCATGTCTAGTTCTCTCCCTTCACACATGCCGGCCGTTCATAGCTTCTTGTCTGTTCCAGTGAATATGCCGCACGAATCAATGTTTTTTCTGAAAATACCTGTCCGATCATCTGCACACCGATCGGCAGTCCGCTGCTGTCGATACCGCATGGCAGACTGATACCCGGAAGCCCTGCCAGATTGACCGAAACAGTATAAATATCACCCAGATACATCTTCAGCGGATCAGACAGATTCTCACCCATCTTCAAAGCGGTTGTCGGTGCTGTCGGTCCAAGGATGATATCATATTTTGCAAATGCATCGTCAAAACCTTTCTTGATCAGTGCTTTGACCTGAAGCGCTTTAATATAGTAAGCATCGTAATAACCGGAACTCAATACAAAGGCACCGATCATCATTCGACGCTTGACTTCCATACCAAATCCCTCATCACGGGTTTTCTTGTAAACATCCTGAAGATCCTCAAAGTCCGGTGTCCGGTAACCGTATTTCACACCATCAAACCTGGAAAGGTTGGAGCTGGCTTCTGCCGAAGCGATGACATAATAAGCCGGGATCGCATAATCCACCATATCCATATCAAACATTTCCACAATGGCGCCTTTTGCTTCCAGTGTCTTTGCTGCTGCCAAAACAGCTTCTTTCACTTCCGGATCCAGACCTTCACCCAGATACCCCTTCGGAATACCGATGCGGAGTCCTTTCACATCATCCACAAGGGCTTCCGTAAAATGATAATCATCCATCTTCACACTGGTACTGTCTTTGGCATCATAACCTGCAATGGCTTCAAAAACTGCCGCACAATCGGAAACATTTCTTGCGATCGGTCCAATCTGGTCCAATGAGGATGCATAGGCAATCAGACCATATCGTGAAACACTGCCGTAAGTCGGTTTCAGACCTGTGACACCGCAGAAAGAACTTGGCTGACGAATAGAACCACCGGTATCAGATCCCAGTGCATACCATGCTTCCTCAGCCGCTACAGCTGCAGCCGCACCGCCTGAAGAGCCACCCGGTACACGTTCCGTATTCCACGGATTCTTTGTCGGGCCAAAATAAGAGGTCTCTGTTGTACTTCCCATGGCAAACTCATCCATATTAACCTTACCAATAATAACAGCCCCTGCCGCTTCCAGTTTCTCAATCACTGTCGCATCATAAGGCGGCTTAAAATTATTCAAAATCTTCGAACTGCATGTAGTCAGGACACCTTTTGTGCAGATATTATCCTTGATTGCCACAGGTACACCGGCCAACGGTGAGTTATTCAGTTCACCGGCATCGATCTGTTTCTGTACTTCCGCCGCACGCTTTAAGGCTTCTTCTTCCATCACTGTCACATAGCAGTTATACACGCTATCCCGTTCTTTTATCTTCTCAAGCTGGGCTTTAACAGCTTCTTCCACCGTCACTTCGCCCGCTTTAATCTTTTTTCCCAATTCAAGGGCTGTTAATGCTGTGATCTCCATCTGTTTCTCTCCTCGCTATTCAACCGTTCTCGGCACTTTGAAACCGCCGTCTTTCTCTTCAGGGGCATTGGCCAGAATATTGTCTCTGTCCGGTCCGTTTGTCACAAGGTCCTCCCTGAAAACATTATGATAGGCAAATACATGAGACATCGGCTCGATACCTGTTGTATCAAGTTGATTCATTGTATCCACATAGCCGATAATATTGCCGAGATCCTTCTTGGCACGCTCTTTCTCTTCATCTGTCAGATCAAGCTTTGCCAGTGCGGCTACATATTCTATTGTTTCATCTGTGATTGCCATCTTCATTCCTCCAGTCTCATCTAAACAGTACAGCAGATATCATTTTTTATATAAAAGGATCTTGCTCGCAAGATTCCCCGCATCTTACATTCTATCTGCTTTTATTTATCACATACATTCTTTCCCGTATTCACCGATTTCTTTATCACATTAAATCAGTAAATATTTTACGCGAATAATGAGGCAAAGCCCATGCTCGCATGGCACCTTGCCAAATATCGCGATACCGGATGAAACTCGCAAAGCGTGTTTCATCCGGTTCCCTAATATACGGTATAGTATAACAAATAATGAAAAAATAGAGAAGAGCATGTCAGAAATTTTTTCTAAAAACGTAATAATCAATAAAAGCGATACAATTTTGATGCAGGGGAATGGTATTTTTTTATTAGGTTCATTGGATATGGCATGCGAAACTCATCGGTCTACGAATATTTTTGAGGATTGCGAAAGTGCAAAGCACGTAGCAATCTGGTATCAAAGGGGTCAAAATACCTTTTGACCCCAACATCATGTAATAGGGGGATAATAATTATGAGCAGAAATATTAAAGGGTTATATACTGAACTGGCTTTTGAGGATGGAGCTGCTCTGGTTGATGAATCAATCGTCAGAGAACAGCTCCGGCAAAAGCGTTTAAAAAGGCAAAGAGCCAGGAAGAAGGCCCGACGCAGGGCTTTAAGGCGTCGAATTATTCTGTTGTTTCTTGTAGTGATTGTTGTTTGCTCGGGCGGTTTGATGGTATACGAACAGTTTCTGTCCCATGAAGTAGTTCTGGGAAACCGCGTTTACCAGAATCCACTGAAGTATTACCAGATTCAGGACAGTATTTCCTTATCCGGCGGTGACTATGAATTGTCTGAGGGCTATGAGGGATTAAAAACAGCCAAAGTGATCCAGACACTGGGGCTAGGCAATGCTGTTGGTATGAACGGTGCCCTTTATACATCTGAAATTGCCGACGCAGTTGCTGATTTTCAAGCTCAGCATGGTCTGAATGCCACCGGCACAGTCGATCTGACTACCTGGCTGGCCATGGGACTTTCTGAGGACGACTGGTACACCCTCGGTGCCTATGTTTCACCGCTTCGTATAGACAATACCAGCAGTCGGACTGCCTGTATTGAAGCCATGATCAGCAGGGCCTATGACTATCTCGGGGATAATTATATCATCGGCGCATCCGGTGCACCGGGGCTTGGCATCGACTGTAGCGGTCTCATTATGCAGGCCCTTTATGCCGCCGGTATCGATATGAGTCCGATCAATCCTGTACGGCATGCCTCACCGGGTTATGAATATGAATCCGCAAATATCTGGGCCTCCTCTAAATTCAAACATGTGGATTACAAAGAACGCAAGCGCGGCGACATCATTATCTACTGCAATGAAAAAGGTACCGTCATTCATTCTGCCATCTACCTTGGCGATGATAAAGTCATTGAAGCCTGGCCAAATCAGGTAACAGAATCTGCTGTTCTTAACTATCAGCATTCTTTAGTTAAAGGTGTGGTCCGGCCTTTTGTTTAAAATAAAAACAATAGAAAATAGAGCAGCGCCATTCATCATTTCCGATGTGTACCGCTGCTCTATTCTCTATTGTTTTGACGCATTCATTGCCTCAATCAATCATCAATCAACGGCCTTTAATCAATCGCCTTAATTGCAGCAATCAGACGGTCATACTGTTCAACAACCTGCTGATACACGACTTCACTGCCGGTAATTTCGTATCCGCGCAGCTGTTCAGTTAAAGCCGCACTCACTTCATAGAGCTTGTCGAATCCAAGATTCAGGCAAATGCCCTTCATTGTATGTGCGGCACGGAAAGCGCTTTCGCCATCTCCTGCTGCCAGTGCATTCTTCAATTCTCCGAACGTCGGATCATCGATGAATTTAACTGCAAAACGTTTGATCATCCCTTCACTTCCGAGTCGCTTCAATACATTATCATAATTCGATTCTACAGATTCATAAGCTTCTTTTAGCGTCATCTCAATACCTCCAATTGACTCTCTTCATGTATCTTATCCTTGATATCCACCAGACACTCCATCAATATCGGATTAAATACACCGCACTCACCATTCAGGATCATTTCAATAGCCTTCTCATGCGAGATTGCCTTCTTATAGACACGTTCACTGACAAGCGCATCATACACATCCGCTACAGAAACAACCTGTGCAGAAATCGGAATTTCATCTCCCCGCAGGCCATCCGGGTAACCTTTGCCGTCGTATCGCTCATGATGCCATCTGCAGATTTGATAAGCTGCCTTAAGCAACGGTTCCTCCTGATACGCTCCAAGATTCTCAAGAATCGATGCGCCGATCAGCGTATGACTCTTCATAATCTCAAATTCTTCTTTCGTCAATCTGCTCGGTTTATTCAAAATCTTGTCATCAATGCCAATCTTGCCGATATCATGCAGGGCTGATGCCAATGTGATCCTATACTGGTCTGACCATGTCAGATCATAATGATCTGTTTTCTGAACAAGACGCTCCAGAAGCAGACCTGTTAATATGTTAATGTGCTCAACATGGAGCCCACTCTCACCATTACGAAACTCAACAATCTGGCTCAATATCCGGATCATGATCTGATTGTTCTTCTCTTTCTCATCAATCTGGTCTGTTACAAGAGTAATCAGACGACGCTGCTTCGCATACAATTTGATTGTATTGACGACACGTCGGAAAACAACCTGGGCATCAAAAGGTCTGCGGATATAATCAGAAACGCCCATATCGTATGCTTGCTTAATGTTGGACGCTGTATCATCACTGGATATCATAACAACAGGAATATCTTCAATCCAGTGATTACGGTTCATCTGGACCAGGACTTCAAAGCCATCCATCACCGGCATATTGATATCCAGCAGAACAAGTGAAATACCCATACCGTACTGTTCCAGTGCATCCAGACATTCCCGTCCGTTGGAAGCCTCCAGGATTCTGAAATCATCCTTCAGCATTTCTGACAGCAGCGCCCGATTCAGTTCCGAATCATCCACGATCAGAATCAACTGTCTGATTTTCTCACGGTCATGCAGCATTCCTTTCTTGATACCATCCGCCACCAGGTTATCCTCCGTAACGACCATATTCTTGCGATTCTTGGCCTGATACATCAGTTTGTCCGCTCTTCCAATGGCATCCTCGATCACACTGCCGTTGGACAAAACACCGCCGATGCTGGCTGACAATCTCAGACCGCCATGCCCCGGCACATCTGCTCTGCGGACCTCATCCAGGATCTGAAGCAGCTTGTTCTTGAAATCCTGTTCTTTGATGCCCGGCATAATCAGCAGAAATTCATCACCGCCATAACGAATCAGCATATCTGTCTTTCGGGTACAGTTTTTGATAATATTGACAAAAGTAATCAGCACAACATCACCGGTATCATGGCCAAATGAATCATTATACAACTTGAAATCATCCAAATCGATCATGGCTACTCCGGCTGATACCGTCGACTTACGGATCTTCTCTTCAAAATACCTTCTGTTATAAGCCCCTGTCAAAGCATCCTTGTACAGTTGTTCATGGTAACCGCCGAAATGTCTCAGCAGTTTCTCACGCTGCTTCTCATCAATCATATAGTTATCATCCATCCGTTTGACAAGTTCCAGAACATATGGTTCTCCTTCGACTTCCATATAGCGTGCGGTCACTTCGTACAACTGAGATCCGATATATTCCAGTTTCGTATGAACGTCTTTATCTCTCAGAGCCTGCAGCACAATACAGCTGTCGTTGTCACACGGATGCTCTTTCTCCCAGAAATCAAACTTCTGCTCCGATTCTGTAAGGGAATAAGAACCCAGTCCCTTTCCGATCAGTTCTAATGCATGCATATTCAGCAGACGTACACCGTCAAATACCGTCTTAAAAAGCTCCATTTCCTTTAATGCCTGTTCTTTTGTCTCCTTTATCCCTGCATCCATTTGTTATCTCCCTGTATTACATCCACATCAACAAGTGCGGCAATCGGCTTTTGTACATTCCGTCTCTATACATGAAAATGCACCACAGCCTTCATCTGTGATGCACAAACTTACTATAGCTAATCCAATTTTAACATACTCCTGCTGTCAATTCAAGTTATGCCCCGTATAAATATAGGTATCAATTAATCACATACATTCACCGGATTGCCGTCCAAATAAGCATAACACTGCCCCTGCTGTCAGCTGATCTGCCATCTGGCTGAACTACCCTCTTCATCTTTGCTGACAATCAGTTGGTCTTCTATTTCCTGTTTCAGCTCAGACACATGTGAAATAATACCTATCAGCTTCGATCCTCCTGCCATCTGCTGCAATACCCGAACTGCCTGATCTCTTGATTGACTGTCCAATGAGCCGAATCCTTCGTCAATAAACATCATATCCAGATGAATGGCCGATGAACTCTGCTGGATCTGATCTGCCATGCCAAGCGCCAGCGACAATGCCGCCATAAACGACTCTCCGCCGGAAAGAGTGCGAACCTCCCTCTCCTTGCCGGTGACGTTGGAATAAACCATCAAATCCAGGCCCCTGTTTCTTCCTTCACCCGCCTTCGTGATATCACACATCCGCAGTTCAAACTGCCCGGCAGACATTTCACCGAAACGCCTATTGGCGGCATACAGAATTCTCTCAAGGTAATATCGCTGCACATACGTCTCGATATCCATTCTGGCTCCCGTCACTTTGCCTGCTAACAAATTGTACAAATCATCCAGTCTTCTGTGTTCTTCCATGATTTTGCTTCGTTCAGCCATCTTCGGCATCAACGCTTCACAAACCCGATGATTGGTTTTATACATTTCTGCATAGCGCTCATAAAGAGCCTGTTCTTTTTTCCATGCCGCTTCTGCTACATTTTGTTCAGAACAAAGCTGTTCCATATCCGGCTTCACATGGCCGTCAATGGCTTTCTCTGCTACTGCCTTCTGCTTACCTGCTGCACTCAGCTTACTCTGATATTGTCTGATTTTTTCTTCAAACTGCTGTCTGTCTGCCTTATCATAACTTTCTGTCACACACTTCCATTGAGGCTCCGTCAGCTGTTTTTCCTCCATCAGCTGTATATAGACTGCTTTTCGTTTATCACTCTTATCCTGCAAATTCGGAATATCGCGTCGATGCTGTGCAATTTCTAGCTCTGTCTTTTCTTTATCTGATCGTACTTTTTTGTCAACTCCATCACAGCTATGATATTGCTTTTCTGCGTTCTTCTTCCTTTGCTCGGCCTGCTCCATGAACTGATTGGCTTCTTCTTCAGATTTATAATATGTAGAAATAAATGTACTCTTTAACTCAGCTTGAGCTGCCGCCAGCTCGGCTTTGGTATCAGCTAACATTTTTTCTGCTTTATTTTTTTGTGCAGTCAATTCTTCTTTTTCCTTGGCAGCTTTCGTCAGCCATTTTTTGAGCTGCTGCAGCTGCTTTTTGTCTTTCTGCAGCTGTTTCTCTTCATCTTTCAGCGCTTTCTTCCAAGTCTCAATCAGACTTTGAATCTCTTCACTGTCCAACTCACCCATCTCATCACGGCTATATGCAATTACTTTCTGCCGAAGTTTTTCCCAAATTTGTATGCAATTTTTTTTCTTTGCATCCAGCATTGCTTTTGCCTCTCCGGCTTTTTTCGCTGCCGCCGCCTGTCCTTCTTGAAGTTCACGTACACTCTCAGACAATATATTCAATTCTTCCTTGGTCAATGCCAATTTTTCTGCCTGATGAGGATGCGGATGTATGGTCGAACCACAGACCGGGCAAGGTTCTCCCCGCTGCAGTTTCTCTGCAAGGAAACCAGCCTGCGCATCAAGGAAATCATTATAGGCCTGTATGTAAGCCGTATTCTCCTTATTAAATCTGTCTTTAGCATCAGCATAGACCTTGTCTGCTTCTTCAGCACACCTCTGTTGGCTGAAGCAATCCTTTTCTTCATCCTTCCAGCTCTCAAAATCCGCCCCGATACCTGCAATATCCCGCTGCTTTCCTTGTAAAATAATCATGCGGCTATCCGTATCGGACAGCAGTTCAGCCTGAGTCTGCCACTGTTTCTCATTACTTTCAAGATCTGACAGACTTTCCTCTGCTATTCTGGCCTGCTTTCCTGCTTCATCGACTTTTGTTTGAGCCGTCAACACCTTCCGTTTAGCTTCAGCCATTTTGGAAAAAGCTTCTAAATCATTTTCGACATGGGTTTTCACTTCCGAGAAATCCATCAATGCCTGTTCCTGTACTTTCTTTGCCTGCTGCAGTTGAACTGCCGCCTGTTCACAGGCCATTTTCTGTTCCGGCAGTGCCTGCTCATTGGCAGCGAGTGCCTGTCGGGCTGTTTCAAGCTGTCCACTGACCTCCTGATATTGCTTCCAAAGCGTCAAAATATCATAGGCATCCTCAATCTGCCGCATGCATTGCTGCCATTCCTGCATCAAAGGCTTTATTGCTTCACATTCACCCAGTTCCTTTTCAGCTTCCTCAAGCTCCTTGTAACGTTCCAGCAACTGCCCTGCTTTTGTGACAGCATCTCTTTTCAACAGATAGACTTTATACAATTGGCTTGTCTCTGACTCTGACTGCTGCACCTTATCCTTCGTCCATTCACTGACTGATACCAAGGTCTGAAGTAAAGCCTCCATATCCGGCAATGAAAGCCTTTCTGATTTAAGGATTCTTTCTTTTAACTCCTGCAGTTTATTCGCATCTCTACACTCGTCCGCTATTTGATCCGCTGCACCATTCTGTTCCTGATCCGTCTCTGCACCATCCGCTGTCACCAGTTTCGGCACAAGAATATGTCCCACTTCTGTCTGACAGGCTGTCTTGATCTGTGCGATTTTCCTGTCCTTGTCCTTACGGCGCTTTGCCAGCTCATCCACAATATTCTGGTAAAGTTCTGTATTAAAAAGTTTTCTGAAAATCACTTTCTTGTCATCGGATTTTGCGCGCAAAAGGGCCATAAACTCCCCCTGGGCAATCATTGCCACCTGCATAAACTGGTTCTTCGTCAATCCGACGATTTCTTCCAGCTTCTTGTCTGTTTCCTTTGACGGATATTCGGTTCCGTCTGACATAATCAACGACACACTGCCGCTCTCTTCCTTCAGACCGGTTCCTCTTTTCAGAGGGCGGACATGCTTCGGTACACGTCGAACCGTATAGTGCACATCTTCACTGCCTTCCTTTTCTGAAAAAATCAATTCCACAAAAGGCTCCACAGATGCCGCTGCAAACTGACTCTGTAATTCGGCACCGTTCTTCCTATTCACAACAGAACTGGCTTCTCCGTAAAGTGCAAAAACAATAGCGTCAAAAATTGTCGTCTTCCCGGAACCTGTATCGCCCGTTATCAGAAATAAATTCTGATCCGGTTTTGTAAAATCAATCACCGTCTTCTTCCCATATGACCCAAAGGCCTGCATTGTCAGCTGAATCGGCTTCATCTATTTCACCCCCTGCACGGTATGTATCACATCCCGAAGAATCGTTTTCTCTTCATCATCCAAATCCTTCAAAAAGGAACAACATAATTCAAAAGGATCCTGTTCCTTCTCCGCCATCAGCTGCTCACTGTAATCGGCTTTTCGAAGTACTTCCCGTCGGATTTCCAGCAAATACGGAAACGCCATTCGGATTCTGTCCTGCATATCCATAATATCTAAATCGACTCTATCCGTCAGGATCACCGTCACGAAATCCTCGCAGGCCTGTGCCAGTACTTCTTCAAGACTGCCTTTGATGATCCGCACTTCACGCAGCGGTTTCAGCGGCAGCACTGTTATCTTTACTGACGTCTTGGAATCTTTTTCACCTATTTCCACCATAATGACACCCTTTTGCTGTCCGGCTTCACTGACTGAGCAGGCCAAAGGCGTTCCGCAGTAACGATACAATTCGCTGCCCACTTTCATTGGTTTATGAATATGTCCCAGCGCTGCATAATCAAAGGCTTCCAGCACATCTGACGCAACAGCATCGATGTTGCCCACAGTACGAATCTCCGAATCCATTCTCTCAACTGACTCTGCATTCTCTCCCACAGGCAAATAAAACTGATGACTGACTAACACATTTCTCTCTGTCGTATTAACTTCTTCCCTTGCGATCAATTTATGCAAAGTCGCATCATAAGACAGATTATTGCCATTCTCATCCACGCCCACAATCTGCTTCACCATAGACGGTTTGACAAAAGGCAAAAGATAGAAATTCACCGGCCCAAATTCATCCTGAAGCGTCACCTTCTCAATATATTCTTCTTCCCTTCTCGGCGGCAGTCCAATCATATGTACTTTCTGTTCATCCAGAATCTCTCGGAAGCAATTCAAGCGCAGACCGCTGTCGTGATTGCCGCTGATGAGCATCATCTCAGCCTCCGGCACAGCCCTTTTCAGTTCCGTTATAAAGCTGTCAAACACTTCCACTGCCTCTGCCGCCGGAACGGCCTTGTCGTAGATATCCCCGGCAATCACGACGGCATCCGGCTGTTCTTCTCTGGCTAAATCTGTCACCTGCCGCAAAATATCCATCTGTTCTTCCCGTAAATCTCTGTTCATCAGTTTTAATCCGATATGTAAATCCGATAAATGAAAAAACTTCATAAGTACCCCCTTTCATTCATTAGTCTCAACTAATTTTAAACAACAGTATATGCTTTTTACTACTTTGCGTCAAGGATATATGCAAAACAAACAATAACTCAAATGTATTTTCCTATAAATATAATACATAATAAGAAATTTTCTCTCAAGTTATCGCTGCACTTTTATTAAAATATGATAAAATAAAATTGATTATTGTGGATTTTATTTTTAGAAAGGAGGAACTGCAACCTGTATGCAGTTAATATGACCTATGGAAGAAAACAAAATGCCGCTCATTGGTGACCATGCACCAGAATTTCATGCAATGACAACTCAGGGGAAAATTGATTTTCCAGCCGATTATAAAGGAAGTTGGGTTGTCCTTTTTTCACATCCGGCTGACTTTACACCGGTTTGTACAACAGAATTTATTGCCCTTTCCAGGATGAATGAAACCTTTGAATCACTTAACACCAAACTAATTGGACTTTCCATTGATTCACTTCATTCTCATCTTGGCTGGATCAAAAGTATCGAAGCATTGAATTTCAATAACGAAGGAAAAGTGAAGATTCCTTTCCCAATTATTGCAGACATTAGTATGAATGTTGCCAGAAAATATGGTATGCTCCAGACTGTTGCAAATACACAAACCGTTCGTGCAGTGTTTATTATTGATCCAGAGGGTATGATCCGTACCATCTTGTACTATCCTATGTCCACCGGACGAAATATTCCTGAAATTATACGTATTCTACAGTCATTGCAGTTAAATGACAAAACGCATTATTCCACACCGGCAAACTGGCAGCCCGGAGATGCTGTAGTCATGGGGGCTCCATTGACAATTGAAGAAGCTCAGGAACGTCTTGAAAGTTCAGACAATACCATTGAACATCTCGACTGGTACCTTACCATGAAAAAAATGAAATAACAATATAAAAGAAATAATAATGTAAAAGCTCACAGAAATATTCGATGTTTATACACTCTCCTCTTCTGTGAGCTTTTCTTCTATATCCAGACTCTATTCATAGATTAATTCAACACTTCTGCAATGGATTTCTTCACAATCTGAAGGCCTTCCATCAGTGTGTCATCCTCAATTGTCAGCGGAGGCATAATCTTGACAACGCCGTCATGACGGCCTGCAACTTCCAGAATCAGATGATTGTCAAAAGCCTTGTGAATGACCTCGATGGCTTTCTCCGGCGCAATGCCATTGAAATCAATACCCCAGATCATACCGATGCCTCTATGTACCAGTCTTGCATCCATTGGCAGGATCTCTTTCTGAATAAACTGTTCAATGATCTGACCCTTACGTCTGACTTCTTCATCCAGCTTGTGTTCCGTAAAATATCGGATACCGGCTGTACCGCCGATGAAAGACAGCTGATTGCCTCTGAATGTACCATTATGTTCTGCCGGTCTGAAAATATCCAGTTCCGGTTTGATCAGAAGCAGTGCCATCGGCATGCCAAAACCTGAAATAGACTTGGACATAACAACCATATCCGGAACAATGCCTGCTCTCTCAAATGAGAAGAAATAACCTGCTCTGCCGTTGCCCACCTGAATATCATCCACAATCATCAGAATGTCGTTCTCATCACAGATCTGACGAATGCCGCGCAGCCACTCTACACTGGCAGGGTTAATGCCGCCCTCAGCCTGAACGGTTTCAAGAATAATTGCCGCAGGCTTGTCTACACCTGAATGGTCATCCGCCAGAACCCAACGCAAATAAGCCAGTGAATCAAATGTGCCGTCATATGGAACAAATGTGACATTGGTCAGCGGAACACTGCCGCCTTCACGGCTTGTCTTATCTGTCGTCAAGGCAAGACTGCCGAGACTCATGCCATGAAAAGCACCTGCAAAAGCAATCACATTGGTCCGTTTCTTGTTCTTTCTGGCCAATTTCAGCGCTGCCTCAACTGCATTGGTACCTGTCGGTCCGCAGCACATAACTTTATAATCCAGCTTTCTCGGACTGAGGATCAGTCTCTCGAATTCTGTCAAAAATTCCTCTTTGGCACTGGTGTACATATCCAGTGCATTGATAATATTGTCATCCGCCAGATAATCCAAAATGGCTTTCTTAATCTCAGGATTGTTGTGACCGTAATTCATAGAACCGGCTACAGCCAGGAAATCAACATATCGCTCACCGTCTTCAGAAAACATTTCAGCATTCAAAGCTTTCTTAAAAACGACAGGGTACTTTCTGCAATAGGATCTGACAACAGATTCTCTCTTTTCAAAAATATTCATATTTTATCACACATCATGCCTCATCGTTCAGGCATCCTATTCCTTTCTATATATTCATTGTGTATTGCATCATCATTCAGATTCAGCCTTCAAAATACTCTAAACAATTATCATATTGTACTCTTTTTTTAGTTTTACGTCAACTTTCCTGCCCCGGTATTCTGTTAAAATTCTATGAACTTTCTTACAGTTCTCTTTCTACTTCCACTTCAGGGCAGCGTCCATAATATTGACGATCACCACCTGATGCTCAGACAGTCATTCCGAATAAGTAAAATGCCGATTAATATTATCACCCCAACGATTGTATGCTTTCAATCTGTGCCAGCAGCTGCTCAAGCAATACTTCCGGCTGATCGGTCTCTCTGCGAAGCCCGGCTGCCGCCGCATGTCCGCCGCCACCAAAACTTTTCATCATCTCATTCACATTTATCCATTGTCCATCCGATCTGAAAGAACATCGCCAAATATTCGGTGCTTCCTCATACATAGAAAACCCCATCTCGATATCTTCACAATCTCTGAGCATTCCGCTGATAGGATGAATATCTTCATAGCTGATATGCAGTTTCTTCGCTTCCTGATAGGACATATAAACATATGCCACTTTGCCCTCCATCACGCGCTTCACTCTGCGAAGGATCTCTCCCTGTCTGATCAGATCATCCAATGTCTTATCCTGCATCGTCCGCATCACATAGCGATGATCGGCCCCCATTGCCAGCAATTTTGAACCCGCTGCCTCAATTTCGGCATCCGATCTTGAAAATCGGCTTGTGTCATGAAGAATGCCCATATACAGATAATCTGCCCCATTCGGGTGTGGTGCCGAAGCCGCCTTTTTGAGCATTTCTTTATCTAATATTTCAAAAACGTTATAGGCACAGGATTCCGAAACCTTTATGTCATTGATTATTCCATATCCTTCGTTAGAGGCATGATGGTCAATGATCATCGAAACCACTGCCCGCTGGTAATATTTCATGCCGATGAGCCTTTTAAGCGTTGCTGTATCACAGACAATCACCGCATACCTTTCAGACGCCAACTTCGGACGCTCAAAAGGAGCAAAAATCTCATCCTCCATGACCTGTTTCTTCGGGCCTTTATCCAGTTTATCTGACAAAAAAGGCCATGCTGTATACTGGGGATAATTCACCTTGATATAATGTGCCAGCCCCATGACGGAACCTGCTGCATCCCCATCCGGATTCATATGTCCAAGCAGTACAACTTCTGTCACATCATACTCCCGCATCATCTTCTCAAATTGTTTGTTGAAATCAAAGGCCATTCCAATCCTCTCCTTTATTTATCACAGGTAAAATTATCCATGTATCCTTTTTTCATGCATCAATATCCGCAGCATCTATGGCTCTGATGCCGTTTTCCCGAAGAAGCTCTGCAAAAACACCTTCTCCCGGAATAATCTTTCCACTGAAAGTACCATCATAAACGGCCTTGACGCCGCAGGAAGGACTCCTGGATTGAAGAATGGCCAGATCTGCTTTTTCCTTCAAAGCAATCGTCAATGCCTTGGCAGCCCCGCTCCTGAATGCGTCATCCACGGATCGTCCGTCCCTGCATCTGACAACACCATTCACAATCTCTGCCGGCATTCTCGGCACAGGCAGTCCGCCCAATACTTCCGGACAGACCGGTATAAGTTCATGGTCTTTTACAAAATTCAGCACCGCTTTATTCTCATTATTGCCGCCGCTGTATTTGCAGTTCTCCCCCAAAAGACAGGCACTGACAACAATCCTCATGATCAAGCCGCCTCCTTCGTCCCTTTAGCACAGAAATCACCGATCCGTTTTCTTTTAGTTTTCATCTTCTCTCTCCATCATAAAATATATTTTCCATCCGGTTTCTATTCTGCATCAAAATCTGCCTTAAATACACCTTCAGGTGTCTTCATCGTCAAAATGCCCAGATTAAAGTTCTCATCCTGAATGGTAATATGATATTCAAAGACGACATCTTCGTCAAATTTTGATAATAATATATATTCTCCGTTTTCTTTACCTTCAATCTGGTCACAAATATCATCATACACATCGGCTCCTGAAATAGCCCGAGGATATCCGGATGCCTTAATCTTCTTCTCAATCGCTTCGTACAATTCGTTCATTATACTTCCTCACTTTCTGATTCCTTTTTCTCATAAAAAAAGAACTGCTTATATAGATTTCTATCATACAATTCTTCCTTTAAGCATAAAACCAGGCCCAACCCTTTTTGATAGATAGTACCAGTATACCATACTCAGGAACAAATCGAAAATCAAACAAGCAGTTCTTTTAAAAAATTTTATTGTGTTATTTTTATATACATCTCCGGTCTCCGATCCCGGAAAAGTCCCCATTCAAGACGTTTATCAGCCAGATCATCCAGATCATACACACCGGTTAAAATCTCTTCCTGATCTCTGGACGCGCAGGCTTTCAATCCACCTGTTTCATCTGTCATAAAAGAAGAGCCATAGAAAACAAGGGCTGACCTCTGTCCGCCATTTTCAGGAGATGGGGTCACTTCTTCCCGGCCTATCCGATTGGCAGCAATCACAGGCATGAGATTGGCAGCGGCATGTCCCTGCATGCAGCGTCTCCAATGCGGCATACTGTCACATTCAAGAATCGGTTCGGAGCCAATCGCCGTCGGATAAAGCAGTATCTCTGCTCCCATAAGGGCCATACATCTGGCCGTTTCCGGAAACCATTGATCCCAGCATATACCAATCCCTATCTTGCCGTAACGGGTATCAAATACTTTGAAGCCGGTATTCCCCGGTGTAAAATAAAACTTTTCCTGATAATAATGATCATCCGGAATATGTGTCTTACGATACACCCCCGACAATGTGCCGTCCGCATCAATACAGGCAATGGAATTATATAATGTGTTTATATCCTGTTCATAAAAGCTGATCGGCAATACGACGTTGAGTTCCTTTGCCAGCCGCATGCCCATCTGCACCGCATCGTTTTCTTCCACAGGCTTTGCCAGATGATAAAAATCATATCTGCGCTGCTGGCAAAAATATTCCCGTTCAAAAAGTTCCGGCAGCAAAATGATCTGTGCACCATCTCCCGCTGCCTGCCGTACCATTTTCTCGGCCTTTTCAAGGTTGGTCTGCAGATTCGTACTGCACTGCATCTGAATAGCTGCTATCTTAACATTTCTCATTAATAATTATTCTCCCTGTTCTGCTTTTCCAAATGGAATCTGCTGTGTAATACAATGAATATTGCCTCCGCCTGTCAAAATATCCCTGGCATCAACAGTAATCACTTTCCGTTCCGGGCAAAGTTTTTCCATGATTTCTGCTGCTCTCTGATCACTTTTGATATTTTCTCCGCCAAAAGCCGGCATTACCACTGCACCGTTTGAAAAGTAGAAATTCACATAGGAAGCCGCCAGACGTTCTCCTTCCTCTCTCGTATCTTCACCATCTTCAAAAGCATAACCTTCCAAATCCTCTTTTGTCACACACACCGGCACATCCGGTATCGGAAGCTTATGCACTTTTATCCTTCTTCCTCTGGCATCTGTCTGGGATTCCAGATAGCGAAGACATGCCAGCGAAAGCGAATACTGCGGATCATCTTCCCGATCTGTCCAGGCCAGAACCACTTCTCCCGGTCTGATAAAAGCACAGACATTGTCCACATGTTCATTTGTTTCATCATTATAAATGCCTCTTGGCAACCAGAGAACCTTTTCAGCCCCCAGAAACTGCTGCAGCTTTTCCTCTATCTCCGCTTTTGAAAGCTGAGGATTTCTTCCCCGGCTCAGCAGGCATGACTCAGTCACCATCACTGTCCCTTCACCGTCACTGTGAATAGATCCACCTTCCAGTACAAAGGGAGAGGCATCATAACAGACATAGCCTTCTCTTTTTGCAAATGCTGCCGCAAAAGCATCATCTTTCTGCCATGATGCATACAAGCCGTCTTCCTCACCGCCCCAGGCATTAAATGTCCAGCTGATGCCACGCACTGTGTCATCTTTGACAACAAAAGTAGGCCCTATGTCTCTTGCCCAGGCATCATCGGTTTCCGCCTCAAATACAACCACCGGGAAATGCTTCTTTTCTGAAATTTCCCTCTGAAATTGTCTGTTATATTCATCAGCAAAGGCCTTTGCCCTGGGAAGCGCCGCCTTCCCGCACGCCAGATACACAGCCTCACTTTCAGCAATTGCCTGCATCACAGCGCAAAAAGCCTTTTCTGCCGCTTCAGGATTCTTTTTCCAGGAACCCGGACGCTGCGGCCATATAAGGATACATCCCTTGTGACAGGCATATTCTGCCGGCATATGATAGCCATCTGCTGACGGAATTGTTTTGATATTCTTCATTTTCTTATTCCTAATATACGAACCATATAATATTTTATCTATAAACGCATTTTGAAATCCTGATAGCCGAATTTTCTTACCATTTCTGTGCTTCCATTTTCACGAAGCAAAGCGATGCCCGGAAGAGGCATACCGTTAAAGGTGTTATTCTTGACCATGGAATAAATTGCCATATCTTCAAACACCAGACGGTCGCCAATCTGAACCGGCTTTTCAAAACTGTAATCACCAATCACATCTCCAGCCAGGCAAGTCATAGAAGAAAGCCGATAGGTATACGGTTTCTGATTTGCCTCGCATCCACCGGACAGTGGCGGACGATATGGCATTTCCAGGACATCCGGCATATGACAGGCTGCTGAAACGTCCAAAATCAATATATCCATATCATTATGAACAATATCCATCACCTCTGTCACCATATAACCGGCATTCAATGCCACTGCTTCTCCTGGCTCCAGATAAACTGTCACATGATAGGTATCCCGGATATAGCGAATCAGTTTCACTAGTGTTTCATACTGATAATCTTTCCTTGTAATATGATGACCGCCGCCAAGATTCAGCCACTTTATACAGTGAAGATATTTTCCGAATTTTTCTTCAAATGCCTGAAAGGTTGTCACAAGATCATCCGCATTTTGTTCACACAATGTGTGAAAATGTAGTCCTTCAATCCCCTCCGGGAGAACTTCCGGAAACTGTGCTTTTGTGACTCCAAGTCTCGATGCATAACCGCATGGGTCATAAATGTCATGACCTTCCTGTGTCGAGCACTGGGGATTCACACGGATGCCGACACTGACCCCCTTTGCCTGGCAGATATCTTTATATTTTTCATACTGTGCAAAGGAATTAAAAATAATATGATCGCAGATCGTCACCAGTTCCTGCATATCCGCTTCTTTATAAGCCGGTGCAAAAACATGATTTTCTTTTCCCATCTCTTCATATCCCAGTCTGGCTTCGTACAGGCCGCTGGCAGTTGTTCCGCTGATGTACCGCCCGATCATTGGATAAAGTCTGTACATGGAAAATGCTTTCTGTGCCAGCAGAACATGACAGCCTGTATCCTTTTCTAACTGCTGCAGGATTTCAAGATTGTGTCGGATTCTGCCTTCATCCACTACATAACAGGGTGTCGGCAGTCCCTCAAACATCATTCTACTGTCTGTGGATTTTCATCCACAACCCATGGCAAACCATACTGGTTGAGCATATCCATAAACGGATCCGGGTCAAATTCTTCAATATTGAAGACACCATCTTTATCCCATACTTTATCCAGCACCAATGCTGCACCAATCATAGCCGGCACACCTGTTGTATAAGAAATCGCCTGAGAGCCCACTTCTTTGTAGCATTCCTGATGATCACATACATTATAGATGTAAATAGTCTTTTCTTTTCCATCCTTCTTTCCTGTGAAAATACAGCCGATATTTGTCTTCCCAACCGTGCGAGGTCCCAAAGAAGCCGGATCCGGAAGCAGTGCTTTCAAAAACTGAATCGGAACAATTTCTCTGCCTTCATACATAATTGGTGATGTAGAAAGCATTCCCACATTCTCCAGACACTTCATATGAGTCAGATAGCTCTGTCCAAAAGTCATAAAGAAACGAATTCTTTTTACACCGGGTACATTTTTGGCCAGTGATTCGATTTCCTCATGATGAAGCAGGTACATATCTTTCTGTCCAACCTGAGGGAAGTCATATTCACGTTTAATCTCCATAGGCTCTGTCTCAACCCAATGACCATTTTCCCAATAGGAACCATTGGCAGATACTTCACGCAGATTAATCTCCGGATTAAAATTCGTTGCAAAAGGATAACCATGATCACCACCATTACAATCCAGAATATCAATGGTATCAATTTCATCAAAATAATGCTTCAGCGCATAGGCTGTGAAAACGCTTGTAACCCCAGGGTCAAAACCACTGCCCAGAAGTGCTGTAATACCGGCTTCTTTAAATCTGTCCTGATAAGCCCACTGCCAGGAATAATCAAAATATGCCGTAAATCCTTCGTCTTTGCATCGTTTTTCATAAATTGCACGCCACTGTGGATCATCCGTATCTTCCGGTTCATAATTGGCTGTGTCAATATAATCCACCTTGCATGCCAGACAAGCATCCATGATTGTCAAATCCTGATACGGCAATGCCACATTCAAAACCGCATCCGGCTGATAATCTTTAATCAGTGCGATCAGTTCATCTACATTGTCTGCATCCACCTGGGCCGTTGTAATCTTCGTCTCTGTCGTTTTCTCCAGCTTTTCCTTCAAATCATCACATTTTGACTTTGTTCTGCTGGCAATACAGATTTCTGAAAATGTTTTGCTGTTCTGACAGCATTTGTGAATAGCCACACCGGCAACACCGCCGCATCCAATAATTAATAATCTTCCCATTTTTAATCTCCTCTGCTTTTCCTTTATTTCATCATGTATTTATAATGCATTTGTTATCTGCTCTTTAGAAAGCTCTATTTCTTACGATCTTCCTCTTCCTCCAGCATGTCTTCTACATATCTCGGCAGCATAAATGCTCCTTTATGCAGATTGGTTGTATAATACCAGGTTTTAATGTGACGTTCCTTCCATCTTTTGGCATCCAGATGTTCCAGTGGATGGTATTTCTTGGAAGCAAAACCAAAAAGCCAGTATCCCGAAGAACAAGTCGGAATGTGTGCCTGATATACCCTGCTGATTGGAAAACTGTGACTGGCCTTTCTGTGCATCACTCTGCAGGATTCCTCATCCTCATCATAAAAAGGACTTCCATGCTGATACACCATGATACCGTCTTCTTTCAGCGCTCTATAACAGTTGCCGTAAAACTCTTTTGTAAAAAGACCGGCATTATGTCCCAGCGGATCAATGGCATCGTTGATAATCAAATCGTATTCATTCTGTTTTAAACGCAGAAACTTCAACCCGTCTTCATAATAAATGCTGACTCTCTTATCCCCAAGGCCGCAGGCATTATCCGGGAAAAATTCTTTGCAGACTTCCACAAAAACCCGATCCGGTTCCACCACATCGATTTTCTCGATTTCTTCATAGTAGCCTAATTCTCTGGCCACGCCGCCGTCTCCGCCACCGATCACCAGAACATTTTTTACATGCGGATGTACCGCCATTGGCACGTGCACAATCATTTCATCATAAATAAACTCATCCTTTTCAGAGAATACAATGCTGCCGTCAGCACTTAAAAACCGGCCGAATTCATCCGAATCAAACACATCGATTCTCTGAAATTCTGTCTGAAGTCCAAATAATTGTTTTTGAACCTTGACGGAAACCCTGACTTTCTCTGTGTGATAATCAGAAAACCACAGTTCCATTGCTCTCCCTCCTTCTATCAATATTTTCCTGTCAATACAAACAGTGATTCCACTGCCGGATCCTGCATGCCCTGCATGGAACAGCCTTTTTCTTTTGCATAGATAATATAATCAATAATCTCCCGGGTAATCATTTCCCCCGGCGCCAGAATCGGAATTCCCGGCGGATAGCACATAACAAACTCACTGCAGATCATTCCTTCTGTTTCACGGATCGGCACGGATTTCTTCTCGCCGTAAAAAGCGGTTTGCGGTGATACGCAAACTGTCGGCTTGATATACTCCGCATTTGGCATCTGCTCAGGATTCTTCGCATAAAGGCGCTTGATGTCCGCTAAAGCCCCCACCAGCCGCTCAATGTCCTGTATTCTGTCACCAATCGAGATATACGCCAGAATATTGGCAATGTCACCCAATTCAATCTGGATATCATATTCATCTCGTAAAAGATCATAGACTTCAATACCGGCCAGTCCAATATCTCTTGTATACACTGACAGTTTCGTCACATCAAAATCATAAATGCTGCCGCCATTAATCATATCCTTGCCATAGGCATAAAATCCACCGATGGAATTAATCTCTTCTCTGGCATATTCTGCCATACGGCTTACTTTCTCAAAAGATTCCTTTCCCCGGAGAGCCAGATTTCTCCTGGAAATATCAAGGCTTGAAATCAGCAAATAGGAAGCACTGGTGGTCTGAGTCAGATTGATAATCTGACTGACATACTCCCAATTAACATTCTTTCCTGTCAGCAGCAAAGAACTCTGCGTCAGGCTGCCGCCGGATTTATGCATGGAAACAGATGCCATATCCGCTCCGGCGTCCATGGCACAGACCGGCAGATTCTCTCCAAAATATAAATGCGTACCGTGGGCCTCATCCACCAATACAAGCATCTTATGTGCATGAGCCACTTGAACAATTGTACGCAAATCCGAGCAAATCCCGTAATAAGTCGGATTGTTCACCAGTACTGCGACAGCTTCCGGATTCTCTTTGATTGCTTTCTCTACTTCAGCGACCTGCATTCCAAGGGATATTCCCAACTTATTATCCACTTCCGGATTCACATAAACCGGAATCGCACCACATAACACCAGAGCATTGATCACACTCTTATGCACATTTCTGGGCAAAATAATTTTGTCGCCGGCCTTGCAACAGGAAAGTACCATGCTTTGCACAGAAGATGTTGTTCCGCCAACCATAAAAAAAGCATGGGCTGCACGAAAAGCCTCTGCTGCAAGTTCTTCTGCTTCCTTGATCACTGATACCGGATGACAGAGATTATCCAACGGCTTCATGGAATTGACGTCCAGGCTGACACATTTCTCTCCCAGAAGTTCCACCAATTCCGGATTTCCTCTTCCTCTTTTATGTCCCGGCACATCAAAAGGGACTACTCTTCTTCGCTTTAAGCGCTCCAATGCTTCATACACCGGCGCATGCATCTGTTTATTTCTGTTCATTTCATCACTCCATAACACAAAAAAAGACAGGCAAAACTCACCTGTCTTTCATGTCTTATTCATATTCTTAGTGCTATATGCTATACCCTGTCTATTCACTCTCATATCTACGAAAAATATTTCCAGAGCCTATCGTTGGTACTCCTACCAGCAAATATTTGCTAATCCTACGTTTTATTGACCATTTCACAAGTGATGTTTGATTCTGAGCCTTCTTCTCAGACAAAAGACTTATAAAATTTAGCTTTTAACTAAATCAATAATGCGGTCTCTCACCGCAATCGGCAGCTGCCCCGCCTGTCCGTATGGGCTTAACCAAATAATTGGTGGGCAAATATTTGCATGAAAACAATCTTCGCTTCATGTTGTGTATAGTATAACATGAAGATTTTCAAATGACAAGACGCAATATTACATTTTTAACTGTACAATATTACATTTTTTACTGTGCTTGCTGCTTTATTATTGTGTTATAGCATACTGCATTATTATTTTATATCATACTGTCCTATCAGGCGCTGTGTCTCAGCCTTCATCTGATCAACCACAGCTTCCGGTCCCAAAATCCTGACACTTTCACCCAGTGAAAATACCCAGCCCAGAAACTGCCTGCTGACACGGACATCCACACTGACGTTGAAATGATCCTCATCCACAGGAATCATCATAACATCTTTGCCGAAGCGGTCGATGATAACGCCTGCCAGGCCATTGCTCACCTGCAGCTTCACCGTTTCCTCTTCACCACCGAACATGCCGAAACTTTTTCTGGCATAATCAGCCATATCCAGTTTCTTAAAATGTTCTCTGCCCTCCCGGTTCTCATTGGAAAGCGCGATCCTCAGCATCTTGTCAACCCTGAAATGCTTGATCAGACCTGCCTCAGAATCAAATCCCACCAGATAATAATTCTCATCATCCCAGGATAATCCCCAGGGACTGATATGATACCAGGCCCCGCCATGACGCAGTTGGGGTTCCTTCTTCACATTCCACTGAAAATACTGAAACCGAATCTTCTTGTTCTCCGAAATCGCATTATGAATGGCATCCACGGTATAGTAAATACTCTCATTCATGGCCTTGATTCTTCCGGATACATAGACCTGACGCTGCAATTTCTGGGCATCATACTCACTGACCATTGTTTCCAGCTTCTTGATCAGGCTGTTAGATTTCTTCTCCGTGATGAACTTGGAAGACTGAATGGCATCCACCAGAAGTTTAAGTTCCGGCAATTCAAAGGGTCTGTTGACCACATGATAGCGATAACGATTGCCATCCTGTTCCCCTTCCACCTCTATGCCCAGTATCTCCAAATCCCTCAGGTCATTGTAAAGACTCTTTCTGTCTGCCGTAATATCATACTCTGCAAGGGCCTCCTTGATCTCCGGCATGGTGATATAATGCTCTTCATCCGTTTTCTTCATCATAATCTGCGCAAGTCTGTATAACTTGAACTTCTGGTTCGTTCCCTTTGGCATATGTAGTTTCTCCCATCTTCTGCTGATCATAGGTAATCGCCGCCCTGCAAACGCACACTGTCTGCTTATTTGCCAAATGTGTTACTATTCTTGGCTGCTGCCTTTGCACTCATGGTATTCGCTGCCTCAAAAAGTGATGATGTCGGTGCAACCGGACACATCAGGACCCTGCCTGTTCCTCTGTAAACATTCACAAGGCCTTCGCCGCTGACAGCCGAGCCAACCAGCGTCTTTGTTGTTCTCTCCACTGTAAAATCAAGATTCGATGACCAGCAGACTGCCAGATTGCCGTCGATTTTCAGCTCATCGTTTTCCAGAACAACTTCGATCAACTCTTCCTCCGGCACATTGCTCTCAAGTGCAGCCACACCATCTCCCTGAAGACTGAGATTAAACAGGCCTTCACCGCCGAGAACTGCGGATGAGATATTCTTTCTTGCAACCACTTTATTCTTCACATTGGCATCACAAGCAAGAAACATGCCGTCCTCTATGGTCATGCCTGTTGCACCCCATTTTGCCATATCCACCAGAATAATATACTTATACGTCGGTTCCAGCACCAGACAGCCTTCTCCCACATATTCAGGCTTCACGGCTGTTTCCTTTGTCACGGCCCCTTTGATGGCCTTTCCGAACAAATCGCCGATTCCCTTGACGCCGGACGTTGCCTCAACATGACCGCCCATCCACTGCATTGCTCCTGCCTGGATAATGGCTGAATGATTCTTGTCAATATCAATGACAACCTGTCTTCTTCTCACATTCATCTTGCTCATAAAATATTCATTCATGGCATTCATCGGTGATACACTGGCATCCTGCATATACTCCAGCACATGAAAATTGCCGATGGATTTGATAAATTTTCTGTTGTCATTCTGTAAATTTTCAATTCGCATAAAAAAATCCCCCTTACTGCGGCCTACTGCTTTTCTTCATTCACGACCGCTCTATGGTTCTATTATAATCTAAAGACGCCGTCAGTAAAACCCTTTTAGCAGCGAAATAACATATGCTAATTCACCGGATTCACTGACGGCGTCCTCTATGGTCTCAAAAAGTGCTGACATAACAATATCCCCGTCAACGACGAGGATATCTTCGATACTGGCATGCAGTAATCGGCTTAATATAAGGAAATTGTCGAGACTCGGCAAAGACTTGCCGGATATCCATTTGTAAATAGCCTGAGGATTCTCAAATCCCATAGCCCCCTGGACATCTCTGACGGTGTAGCCGTTCTTCATCATCAGCTTCCGAATCTGTGCACCGGTCTCTTCCTGTTGGATTGATAAATATATTGGCTGCATATGTATACCTCCTCATTCATCTCCATCCCAAAACACGCTTCTATTGTATCACTACGTGAGGATAAAGTCTATCCTGAACCGAGTAATATTTTCGTTTTCTGCCCTTGATTTGTATATTGTCCGCTGTTATCTCACACGGCAGATACCACACCTCCACACCGGCCGCCATCGCTTCTGATAATGCCTGTCCAAATGCCGGATGCGTTGTCATGTTCGGCCGTACAACCGTCACCCCAGGCATGGCGATCACGAAGGCCAGTATACAATGATACCCCTGTTTCACGGCATGCATCAGTTCATGCAAATGCCGGACTGCCCGTTCGCTGGGTGCATCCGGGAAATATCCGATGCCGTCAATTTCCAGTGTACATCCCTTGACTTCCATCAGATATTTCTCATCCTTCTTCTCCATATAAAAATCCAGGCGGGAATCACCGTATTTATATTCCGGCTTAATAAAAGTGTAATCTCTCCCTGCCAGCCACTCACCAACGACTTTATTCGGGGCCTGACTGTCAATATTCACCCACCCCAAAGATTCTTTATACACACTGATCAAATCATATTTTGTTTTTCTATTCGGATTATCTGAACAAGTCAGCGTTACTCTGGCTCCGGGAAATAGCAGTTCCTTCATACGCCCCGTGTTTTTCACATGAACCGTTTCCTGTACTCCCCCAATCAGCACTTCCGCTGTAAAACGATTATTGCGGCCAACGAATTCGCCTTCCGTTACATTTGTATATTTCATAAGTTACATTCCCATATTCATCACATAAAACAATACAACAATTTGTATCCTTTTTAAATCAAATGTGCATCTTTTCTATCATACACTCATGTTTTTTATTCTCCTTATTATAATTAATTCCTACAAGCAAAATTGCCCCTGTATAATTTTTAATAGCATTTGGATACTTCTTGTCCTTTATCTGCTGTAAAGCACTCTTGGCACTCTTATTCCACTTCAATTCTACAATAAGTGCCGGATAATCATTCTTATATTCCGGTTTGGGAATAAATACAAAATCTGCAAATCCTCTGCCCGTAGGCAATTCTCTCACTGGCTTAAAATAATATTGCATTGCACTGAGATAAGCAACTGCCAATACACTGCTGAGCGAATTTTCATTATTATATTGAATCGCTGAAACATACTCTTCATGTATCTTTTCTATCTGTTCAGCAACTGATGTTCCATCCATATCTAAAGTTGCGTCCAATAACCGTTCCGATTCCCGCTGAAAAACCATCAACTCATTCCATTGTTTTCTTCTTGTTGCCCGAAGCAGCTCCTGCCGTATTTCTTCATTCGGTACAAATGCCATTTTGGAGTCCGCAGAATATGCCAAATACCCCATGTGAATCAAGTATGTGAGGACATCGTCTTTATTTACAATATTCGATATGTCATTTTGAAATGAGGCAACATCCACATCAACCGATGCCCCCGACAACATTTCAATAATAGATGTCTTTAATCCATCAAAATCCATATTGATCAATGGTACAATTGAATCATATGAAGCGGTTGCTGACCAGTAGCTTTGAAAATTTCCATCGATCATCGTATTTACGACTGCATTAGGATTATAAACCTGATATGCCCCCAACTGATAGCCATCATACCAACGTTTCACTTCCGTAAAGTCTTTATTGTACACTTTGCAAAGTTCTTTTACTTCATTTTCTGTAAAACCAATATAAGAAGCCAACGGTCCTGCATTCAACATTGAATACTCACGAAAATTATTCAGTGCAGATTGTGTTCGTTCCTTCTTAATTGGCAAAATACCTGTAAGATATGCCAACTGAATATACTTTGTTGGCTCTATTCCTTTAAACATACTTCTAAGAAACCGAATATAGTCATCCTGTATTTTCTTATTCGCTGCTTCATCTCGAATCAACACATCCCATTCATCAATAATAATGACAAATTTCTGCCCTGTTTTATTTCTTACACGTGAAAGAGCATCCGGTAAGGATAACACCTCTGAAGGCAAAATATCAGGATAAACATCTTTCAACTCATCCAATACTATTTTTGTAATATACCCAACAACTTTATCCTTATCGTCGCAATTCGTCAAAAACCACTGAATATCAATATGGATAACATCATACTTATTCAGATGCCTTTTAAAATCTGGTGTTTTGCCTATATCCAGTTTTGAAAACATCTCTTCTGATGATGCACCTTTACTATAATACGCTGCAAGCATATTTGCAGCATATGATTTTCCAAACCGACGTGGACGGCTGTTGCAAATATATGCATCTGTCGAATCCAATATATTATTCATACATGCAATCAATCCCGTTTTGTCTACATAAATTCTGGAATTCAGTGCTGCCTGAAAGGCACTGTTATCCGGATTAACAAATCTTCCCATTATGACACCTCCCCAAAAAATATTCCCATATTCATCACATAAAACAATACAACAACCTGCATCAGCAAAATCAACGGCACCCCAACTGTAAAATAAGCTTTCTTCGTCTTATGGCGAAATCCATACATGCCAATCAGCGCACCTACCGAACCACCGATAAATGCCAATCCCAGCAATGTCACAATTCGCACTCTCTGCCTATTGGACTTCGCATTCATCTTATCCACACCAAATACAATGATTGTCAGTATATTCACTACCGCTAGATAGATCAGCAAAATTCTATGCTGCATCAAATAATCCCAGAAATCAATATGAATCTGATCCCCATGATAGCCTTTCACTATCAGCAATAGAATAGCCTGAATAACCAACATGCAAAGTGTAAACACCCTTGACATCATATTCTCTTTGACTGCTTTTCTGTCAAAAAGAATAATCATGAGCAAAATTCCTGCCGAACCGCCAAGTAAGACTATGAACATGCAGAGCTTCTCAAACCAGTCTCTTGTCTGATGCTTATAGACTAAAACCTTGATACCGTAAATCACCAAAGCAATGATATTGATGATAAGTAAGTATCGGTCAAATATATTCAAATTCATCAATATAATACCTCGTTTTGTCAATGGGCTGAGAATTTTACCTTGTACTTGTTATCCATAATAAATTTATAATATACATTCCCGTTAAGTTTATATCCGTCCTCAATAGTGTATTCATGTCAAGCTACGCGTGATAATAACGATTCCTCTTTTTTAGAGAAACCTTGTAACTTTATTATTATAATTTAATTGTACGTACAAAACAACCCTCTGTCACGTAAACTAATTTTCAGCAATTTGTGCGCTTTTTAATTGCCATCTCTCTATGACTATTCATCCAAAAATCCCATATACTCATCAAACAAAGTGACATGCTCCCACCACTTAAATCACAGATTTTGAAGTGGGGGCTTCTTGCTCAATGGCTCTACTGAGCCAAGTATCTACAAGCTATCCTCGCGTGCCCCGCGATTCATTTTTCCCCAGTTA